>NZ_VMMH01000017.1:65508-205264 GCF_013277115.1 Streptococcus sp. 714 | reverse complement strand
CAGCAGCGAAAGCTGAAGTTGCGAAAGCTGCCCTCGCCGCAGTCAATGCCATCAATGAAGCGAAAGATCAAGATGGTGTAGATGCCGCTCAAACTACAGGAGTTAAAGCAATTGAAGCAGTAAGTCCAGTAGGCAAAGAGAAAGCGCTAGAAGCCATCCAAGCAGCATCAGAAGCTAAGATTGCGTCAATTGATAAGAACGCTAAATTGTCAGACGATGAAAAAGCAGCAGCGAAAGCTGAAGTAGCGAAAGCTGCCCTCGCCGCAGTCAATGCCATCAATGAAGCGAAAGATCAAGAAGGCGTAGATGGCGCTCAAACTACAGGAGTTAAAGCAATTGAAGCAGTAAGTCCAGTAGGAACAATTAGTACAGATGGAGAAAGCAACGTCATTACCCCACCAACTGTAGAAGTTCCATCCTACACAGATCCAGTAGGCACAAGTAGTACGGACGGAGAAGGTAACCTAATTACACCGCCAACAGCAGAGGTCCCAGCCTATACAGATCCAGTAGGAACCAGCAGTACGGACGGAGAGGGTAACGTCATTACCCCACCAACAGCAGAAGTCCCAGCCTACACAGATCCAGTAGGAACAAGCAGTACAGATGGAGAAGGAAACGTAATTACCCCACCAACTGTAGAGATTCCAGCCTACACAGATCCAGTAGGAACCAGCAGTACAGATGGAGAAGGTAACCTAATTACGCCACCAACTGTAGAGATTCCAGCCTATACAGATCCAGTAGGAACCAGCAGTACGGACGGAGAAGGTAACCTAATTACACCGCCAACAGCAGAAGTCCCAGCCTACACAGATCCAGTAGGAACCAGCAGTACGGACGGAGAAGGTAACGTAGTTACGCCACCAACTGTAGAGATTCCAGCCTATACAGATCCAGTAGGAACAAGCAGTACAGACGGAGAAGGAAACGTAATTACGCCACCAACAGCAGAAGTCCCAGCCTATACAGGTAGTGTGAATGGTATTTCAGAAGAAATGCCAGCTCAGCCACATAAGGACGGCAGTGCTAATGAAATGTCAGAGGGAATTCCAAAATCTGTAACTACAATAAATAAAGATCGACAACTTCCAAATACAGGTACAGCAGACTCTACAGTGGCTATGGTAGCAGCTGCAGCAAGTGCAGTACTTGGACTTGGTCTTGCAGGCCGTCGTCGTAAAGAAGATGAGGAAGCATAATTTATATATAAGTTAATCTAATGTTTTAGTAAAATCTGTATTTGATTTTATAGCTTATATAGAATTCCTTAAAAAAACTCTCCTAGTAGTCCATTGATTGCTAGGAGATTTTGGTTATTTGTCAATTATATAGGGTATTGAAACTGGAATAGTAGGACATGACTTCTGAAGCATTGTTAGAAATTAATTTGACTTTCCTAATCTCTTAGTTCAGATATTATTTCAACTCACTATAATTCCCCAATCAATTTGCCTATACTTTATTTCGATTTACTATACTTTTCTTCTATAATTAAAAATACAATTATTAATTTTTTCGAATAATATAGAAAAGGAGGGAAATCATGTTTGTTGCGAGAGATGCTAGGGGACAGTTGGTAAATGTGTTAGAGGATAAACTTGAGAAGCAAGAATACACCTGCCCAGCTTGTGGAGGTCAGCTCCGTTTGCGTCAAGGTTCAAGTGTACGAACCCATTTTGCCCATAAATCCTTAAAAGACTGTGATTATTCCTCTGAAAATGAAAGCCTAGAACATCTGTTCAATAAGGAATCCCTCTATCACTGGTTGAAAAAAGAGGCAGAGGTACAATTAGAATACCCGTTTCCAGAACTTAAACAGATTGCGGATGTGTTTGTAAATGGTAGTCTAGCTTTAGAAGTCCAGTGTAGTCCCTTGACTCAAAAAATTCTTAAGGAGCGTAGTGAGGGTTACCGTAGTCAAGGTTACCAAGTACTGTGGTTGCTGGGTCAAAAACTTTGGCTTAAGGAGCGTTTGAGTCGTCTGCAACAAGGTTTTCTTTATTTCAGTCAAAATATGGGCTTTTATGTTTGGGAATTAGACAAGGAAAAACAGCTTTTAAGGCTCAAATACCTGATTTACCAGGATCTCCGCGGTAAACTCCATTATCAAATAAAGGAATTTTCCTATGGTCAAGGTAGTTTATTGGAAATATTACGGTGTCCCTATAAGAAACAAAAAATATCTCATTTTACAGTTTCTGAGGATAAAGACATCTGTCGCTATATCCGGCAACAATTGTATTATCAAAATCCTTTTTGGATGAAAGAACAAGCAGAAGCCTATCAAAAGGGAGAGAATATCCTGACTTATGAGCTAAAAGCATGGTATCCCCAAATTAGACCACTAGTGGGCAAATTTTTCCAGATTGAACAAGACTTGAATAGCTATTATCAGCACTTTTACACCTATTATCAAGAAAATCCTCAAAATGATTGGCAAAAGCTTTATCCACCAGCCTTTTATCAGCAATATTTCTTGAAAAATATGGTAGAATAGAAAGGATGGAGGAATCTAATGGTATTACAAAGAAATGAAATAAATGAAAAAGATACATGGGATCTATCAACGATCTACCCAACTGACCAGGCTTGGGAAGAAGCCTTAAAAGATTTAACAGAAAAATTGGAGACAGTAGCCCAGTATGAAGGCCATCTCTTGGATAGTGCGGATAGCCTACTCGAAATTACTGAATTTTCTCTTGAGATGGAACGCCAAATGGAGAAGCTTTACGTTTATGCTCATATGAAAAATGACCAGGACACGCGTGAAGCTAAGTACCAAGAGTACTATGCCAAGGCCATGACACTCTACAGCCAGCTAGACCAAGCCTTTTCATTCTATGAACCTGAATTTATGGAAATTAGCGAAAAGCAGTATGCTGATTTTTTAGAAGCTCAACCAAAATTGCAGGTTTATCAACACTATTTTGATAAGCTTTTGCAAGGAAAGGATCACGTTCTATCACAACGAGAAGAAGAATTATTAGCTGGAGCTGGTGAAATATTTGGTTCGGCAAGTGAAACCTTTGCGATTTTAGATAATGCAGATATCGTCTTTCCATTTGTTAAAGATGAAGATGGTAACGAAGTGCAGCTCTCTCATGGGACTTACACACGTTTGATGGAGTCTAAAAATCGTGAGGTTCGCCGTGGTGCCTATCAAGCTCTTTATGCGACTTATGAACAATTCCAACATACCTATGCCAAAACCTTGCAAACCAATGTTAAGGTGCAAAACTACCGTGCCAAAGTTCGTAACTACAAGAGTGCTCGTCATGCAGCCCTAGCGGCGAATTTTGTTCCAGAGAGTGTTTATGACAATTTGGTAGCAGCAGTTCGCAAGCATTTACCCCTCTTGCATCGTTACCTTGAGCTTCGTTCAAAGATTTTGGAGATTTCAGACCTCAAGATGTACGATGTCTACACACCGCTTTCATCTGTTGAATACAGTTTTACCTACCAAGAAGCCTTGAAAAAGGCAGAAGATGCCTTGGCAGTCTTGGGTGAGGATTACTTGAGCCGTGTTAAACGTGCTTTCAGTGAGCGTTGGATTGATGTTTACGAAAATCAAGGCAAGCGTTCAGGGGCCTACTCTGGTGGTTCTTACGATACCAATGCCTTTATGCTCCTTAACTGGCAGGACAATCTGGACAATCTCTTCACCCTTGTTCATGAAACAGGTCACAGCATGCATTCCAGCTATACTCGTGAGACTCAGCCTTATGTTTACGGAGATTACTCTATCTTCTTGGCTGAGATTGCATCAACTACCAATGAAAATATCTTGACGGAGAAATTATTGGAAGAAGTGGAAGACGACGCAACGCGCTTTGCTATTCTCAATAACTTCCTAGATGGTTTCCGTGGAACAGTTTTCCGCCAAACTCAATTTGCTGAGTTTGAACACGCCATTCACCAAGCGGACCAAAATGGTGAAGTTTTGACAAGCGATTTCTTAAATAAACTCTACGCAGACTTGAACCAAGAGTATTATGGTTTGAGTAAGGAAGACAATCCTGAAATCCAATACGAATGGGCTCGCATTCCACACTTCTACTATAACTACTATGTATACCAATATTCAACAGGTTTTGCAGCAGCCTCAGCTTTAGCTGAAAAGATTGTCCATGGTAGTCAAGAAGACCGTGACCGCTATATCGACTATCTCAAGGCTGGTAAGTCTGACTACCCACTTAATGTCATGAGAAAAGCTGGTGTTGATATGGAGAAGGAAGACTACCTCAACGATGCCTTTGCAGTCTTTGAACGTCGTTTGAATGAGTTTGAAGCCCTTGTTGAAAAATTGGGATTGGCATAAGATGGTTGAATCGTACAGTAAAAATGCCAACCATAATATGCGTCGCCCTGTTGTCAAGGAAGAAATTGTGAACTTGATGCGTCAGCGTCAAAAGCAAGTTACAGGCTCTTTGAAAGAATTGGAAGACTTTGCCCGTAAGGAAAATATTCCCATTATTCCTCATGAAACGGTTGCTTATTTCCGTTTTCTTATGGAAACCATGCAGCCTAAAAATATTCTGGAAATTGGGACGGCTATCGGTTTTTCAGCTCTTTTAATGGCAGAACATGCGCCAAAGGCCAAGATTACAACCATTGACCGCAATCCAGAGATGATTGGTTTTGCCAAGGAAAATTTTGCTCAGTTTGACAGTCGCAAGCAAATTACTCTCCTAGAAGGAGATGCGGTAGATGTCTTATCAACCCTGACAGAGTCCTATGATTTCGTCTTTATGGATTCTGCTAAGTCTAAATACATCGTCTTTCTACCAGAAATCCTCAAACATTTGGAAGTTGGTGGTGTGGTTGTCTTGGATGATATTTTCCAAGGTGGTGATGTTGCCAAGGACATTATGGAAGTCCGTCGTGGTCAGCGAACTATTTATCGAGGCCTTCAAAGACTGTTTGACGCAACTTTAGATAATCCAGGACTCACCGCAACATTAGTCCCTCTGGGAGACGGTATTCTCATGCTTCGTAAAAATGTAGCAGATGTTCAATTGCCTGACAGCGAATGATTTTCAGAATAATTTAAGAAAATATAGTAAAATAGATAGGGTAATACTTATCTCAAAGGAGTAGACATGAAGAAAAAACTATTGGCAGGTGCCATTACACTATTATCAGTAGCAACATTAGCAGCTTGTTCGAAAGGCTCAGAAGGAGCAGATCTTATCAGTATGAAAGGGGATGTTATCACAGAACATCAATTTTATGAGCAAGTGAAAAGCAATCCTTCAGCCCAACAAGTGTTGTTGAATTTGACTATCCAAAAAGTGTTTGAGAAACAATACGGTTCAGAAGTAGATGACAAAGAAGTCAATGATACTATTGCAGAAGAAGAAAAACAATATGGTGAGAACTACCAACGTGTTTTGTCACAAGCAGGCATGACTCTTGAAACACGTAAAGCTCAAATTCGTACAAGTAAATTGGTTGAGTTGGCAGTTAAGAAGGCAGCAGAGGCTGAATTGACAGATGATGCTTATAAGAAAGCCTTTGATGAATATACTCCAGATGTAACGGCTCAAATTATTCGTCTTGATAATGAGGATAAAGCGAAAGAAGTCCTCGAAAAAGCTAAGGCAAGTGGGGCAGATTTCGCTCAATTAGCAAAAGATAACTCAACTGATGAAAAAACGAAAGCAAACGGTGGAGAAATCACCTTTGACTCTGCTTCGACAGAAGTACCAGAACAAGTTAAGAAAGCAGCTTTCGCTTTAGATGTAAACGGTGTTTCTGATGTGATTACAGCCGCTGGTACACAAGCCTACAGCAGCCAATATTACATTGTAAAACTCACTAAGAAAACAGAAAAATCATCTAATCTTGATGACTACAAAGAAAAATTAAAAACTGTTATCTTGACTCAAAAACAAAATGATTCAACATTTGTTCAAAGCATTATCGGAAAAGAATTACAAGCAGCTAATATCAAGGTTAAAGACCAAGCCTTCCAAAATATCTTCACTCAATATATCGGTGGTGGAGATTCAAGCTCAAGTAGTTCATCAAAAGAATAAAACAGAAAAGGGCCAAGTGCTCTTTTTCTTATGACAAAAATGGTCTATCTGATAGATAAGAGTTTTTTTCTTTCGGAAAAAATGGTATAATAGCAATCAAAACTAGAAAACAAACGGAATTTGGGAAGCAATTGTGTTATTCTCATTAGATTGGTGATACTATGAAGATTAGTAAAAGGCACCTGTTAAATTATTCTATTCTAGTTCCTTACTTACTTTTATCTATTTTGGGCTTGATTGTGGTTTATTCGACAACCAGTGCTATTTTAATTCAAGAAGGCCAAAGTGCACTGCAATTGGTCCGAAGTCAGGGACTGTTTTGGATATTTAGTTTGATACTGATTGCCTTGATATACAAATTGAAACTGAATTTTTTACGAAACGAACGTCTTTTATTTATCGTTATGTTTGTTGAGCTGATTCTATTAGCTATGGCTCGGATAATTGGTACGCCAGTCAATGGAGCCTATGGTTGGATTTCAGTAGGACCTTTGACCATTCAGCCAGCCGAATATTTGAAAATTATTATTATTTGGTATTTAGCAAATAAATTTTCCAAACAACAAGAGGATATAGCTGTTTATGATTTCCAAGTTTTAACACAAAATCAGTGGCTTCCTCGTGCGTTTAATGACTGGCGCTTTGTCCTCTTGGTATTGATTGGGAGCCTTGCTATTTTCCCAGATTTGGGAAATGCTTCTATCTTAGCTTTGGTTGCCTTGATTATGTATACAATTAGCGGAATCGCTTACAGATGGTTTCTTGCTTTTTTTGGAATTTTAGTCGGAATTTCTGCCCTATCCTTATCATTTATTTCTTTTATAGGGGTTGATAAGTTTTCAAAAGTTCCAGTATTTGGTTATGTTGCCAAGCGTTTCAGCGCCTATTTTAACCCTTTTGATGATTTGGCAGGAGCAGGCCACCAACTTGCAAATTCCTACTTTGCCATGGTAAATGGTGGTTGGTTTGGTCTAGGTTTAGGAAATTCAATTGAAAAACGAGGCTATTTACCAGAGGCCCATACAGATTTTGTATTTTCAATTGTCATTGAAGAATTTGGCTTTGTGGGAGCCAGCTTGATTTTGTCACTTGTCTTTTTCCTTATTTTACGAATTATCCTGGTGGGAATTCGTGCTAAGAATCCCTTTAATTCCATGATGGCGATTGGAGTTGGGGGGATGATGTTGGTACAGGTCTTTGTTAATATCGGTGGAATTGCTGGTATTATTCCTTCAACAGGAGTTACCTTCCCCTTCTTATCGCAAGGAGGGAACAGTCTCTTAGTCTTATCTGTAGCCATCGCCTTTGTCTTAAATATTGATGCAAGTGAAAAACGTGCCCAATTGTATGAGGAGTTAGAAGCTCACTCATCACACTATCTGTAGCGCTGAGAGTAGAAAGGATTGCCTATGTCTCTTCAAAAATTAGAAAACTATAGTAATAAAGCTGTCGTGCAAGAAGAAGTATTGATTTTAACAGAATTGTTAGAAGATATTACTAAAAATATGCTTGCTCCAGAAACTTTTGAAAAAATCATGCAGTTGAAGGAATTATCAACTCAAGAAGATTATCAAGGCTTGAACCAATTGGTTACTAGCCTGACAAATGATGAAATGGCTTATATTTCACGCTATTTCTCTATCTTGCCTCTCTTGATTAATATTTCAGAAGACGTGGATTTGGCCTATGAAATCAACCACCAAAATAATATCGATCAAGATTATCTTGGTAAATTGTCAGCAACGATTAAAATGGTTGCAGAAAAAGAAAATGCGGTTGAAATTCTAGAACATTTGAATGTTGTTCCAGTTTTGACTGCCCATCCAACACAAGTGCAACGTAAGAGTATGTTGGATTTGACAAATCATATCCATACCCTCTTGCGTAAGTATCGTGATGTGAAGCTAGGCTTGATTAATAAGGAAAAATGGCATAATGATCTCCGTCGTTATATTGAGATTATCATGCAAACAGATATGATTCGTGAAAAGAAATTAAAAGTTACCAATGAAATCACGAATGTTATGGAATACTACAATAGTTCATTCCTGAAAGCTGTTCCTCATTTGACTGCTGAGTACAAGCGCCTGGCTAAAAAACATGGCTTGGAGTTGAAACATCCTAAACCAATTACCATGGGAATGTGGATTGGTGGAGACCGTGATGGGAATCCTTTTGTTACAGCAGATACCTTGAAACAATCTGCCATGACTCAGTGTGAAGTCATCATGAACTACTATGATGAAAAGATTTATCAGCTCTATCGTGAGTTCTCTCTCTCAACAAGTATTGTCAATGTCAGCAAGCAAGTCAGAGAAATGGCTCGTCAATCTAAGGATAATTCGATTTACCGCGAAAAAGAGCTGTATCGTCGTGCCTTGTTTGATATTCAATCAAAAATCCAAGCAACAAAAACCTATCTGATTGAGGATAAGGAAGCGGGAGCTCGCTATGAAACAGCCAATGATTTTTATAAGGACTTAATTACTATCCGTGATTCCCTATTGGAAAACAAGGGTGAGGCACTAATTTCTGGTGATTTTGTTGAGTTAATTCAAGCAGTTGAAATTTTTGGTTTCTATTTGGCATCCATCGACATGCGTCAAGATTCAAGTGTTCATGAGGCATGTGTAGCCGAACTCTTGAAATCAGCAGGAATTCATTCTCGTTATAGCGAACTAAGTGAAGAAGAAAAATGCCAGCTTCTCTTAAAAGAATTAGAAGAAGATCCACGTATTCTTTCTGCTACTCATGTTGAAAAATCAGAGTTACTTGAAAAAGAATTAGCAATCTTTAAGGCTGCTCGTAATTTGAAAGATAAGCTGGGTGATGATGTCATTCGTCAGACCATCATTTCACATGCAACCAGCGTATCAGACATGCTGGAATTGGCTATCTTACTAAAAGAAGTAGGGTTAGTTGATAAAGAAAGAGCCCGTGTCCAAATCGTTCCTCTCTTTGAGACAATTGAGGACTTGGACCACTCAGAAGAAACTATGAGAGAGTACCTTTCTCTTGCCCTTGCTAAGAAATGGATTGCGTCGCGCAATAACTACCAAGAAATCATGCTTGGCTACTCTGATAGTAATAAAGATGGTGGTTACCTTTCATCATGTTGGACTCTCTACAAGGCTCAACAACAATTGACTGCTATTGGAGATGAATTTGGCGTTAAGGTTACCTTCTTCCATGGCCGTGGTGGTACTGTCGGTCGTGGTGGTGGACCAACCTATGAAGCTATTACATCTCAACCGCTTAAGTCAATCAAGGATCGTATCCGTTTGACGGAGCAGGGTGAAGTAATTGGAAATAAATACGGTAACAAAGACGCTGCTTACTATAACCTTGAAATGCTGGTTTCAGCGGCCATTAACCGTATGATTACTCAGAAGAAGAGTGATACCAATACCTCAAATCGTTATGAAGCTATTATGGACCAAGTGGTGGACCGTAGTTACGATATCTACCGTGATTTGGTTTTTGGTAATGACCATTTCTATGATTATTTCTTTGAGTCAAGTCCAATCAAGGCTATTTCAAGCTTTAATATTGGTTCTCGTCCAGCCGCTCGTAAGACCATTACTGAAATCGGTGGTTTACGTGCTATCCCTTGGGTATTCTCATGGTCACAAAGCCGTGTCATGTTCCCTGGATGGTATGGGGTTGGATCAAGCTTCAAGGAATTTATCGATAAAAATCCAGAGAATATCGCTATTCTACGAGATATGTACCAAAATTGGCCTTTCTTCCAATCGCTTCTTTCAAATGTTGACATGGTCTTGTCAAAATCAAATATGAACATTGCTTTTGAATATGCCAAACTTTGTGAAGATGATCAAGTAAAAGCAATCTATGAGACTATTTTAAATGAATGGCAAGTTACCAAGGAAGTCATCTTGGCTATCGAAGGTTACGATGAACTCTTGGCGGAAAATCCATATCTAAAAGCAAGTTTGGATTACCGTATGCCATACTTTAATATCCTCAACTATATCCAGTTGGAGTTGATTAAACGTCAACGTCGAGGAGAATTGTCAAGCGATCAAGAAAAATTAATCCATACAACCATCAACGGAATTGCGACAGGATTGCGTAATTCAGGCTGATACCTATCAAACTTCCTCCTTTCTATAGGGGAAGTTTTTGAATATTTCAAAAAAATTCTCAAAGAGTCTTGACAAGTAGTTGAAAAATGATATAATTTAACCATTCGGAAAAGTAGTCATACAAACTTTTTAGAGAGTCTGTGGTAGCTGAAAACAGATAAGTGATGATGATGAAAATTGGGCTGAATGTTATTTAGAATTTGAAATCATAAAAATTCGGTGAGCACACCTTACAGTGCATCTCGTTATTGCGAGACAGAGTGATAGGGAAATTCCCTATAATTGAGGTGGTACCGCGCATCGACGTCCTCACACAAGTTTTTGTGTGAGGACTTTTTTGATGGAGGTTAGTATGGAAAGAAAACGATGGCGTCGCTTGTTCGTATAAGTGAAGTAGTTTAAAGGAATTAAAAAGGAGAAATAGAATGAAAAATAAACGTTTAATTGGAATTATCGCTGCATTAGCAGTCTTAGTAGCAGGAAGCTTGATTTACTCTTCAATGAATAAACCAGAAGCTAAGAACGAAAAGAAAGTTGCCAAAGTTGGTGTCCTTCAGTTTGTGAGCCATCCATCTCTTGACTTGATTTATAAAGGGATTCAAGATGGACTAGCAGAAGAAGGCTACAAAGATGATCAGTTGAAAATTGACTTTATGAACTCAGAAGGTGACCAAAGTAAGGTTGCGACAATGAGTAAACAATTGGTTGCAAATGGCAATGACTTGGTTGTTGGTATTGCAACACCAGCTGCCCAAGGTTTGGCTAGTGTCACAAAAGATCTACCTGTTATCATGGCCGCTATTACAGACCCAATCGGTGCGAACTTGGTTAAAGATTTGAAAAAACCAGGTGGCAACATTACAGGGGTATCAGACCACAACCCAGCTCAACAACAAGTTGAACTCATCAAAGCTTTGACACCAAATGTGAAAACAATCGGAGCTCTTTACTCAAGTAGTGAAGATAATTCAAAAACACAGGTAGAAGAATTTAAAGCTTATGCTGAAAAAGCAGGTTTGGCAGTGGAAACATTTGCAGTTCCTTCAACAAACGAAATTGCTTCAACAGTCAACGTTATGACTAGCAAGGTTGATGCTATCTGGGTTCCAATTGATAACACAATTGCTTCAGCCTTCTCAACTGTTGTATCAAGTAACCAATCAGCTAAAAAACCAATCTACCCAAGCGCAACTGCCATGGTAGAAGCAGGTGGTTTGGCATCCGTTGTAGTTGACCAACATGATCTTGGTGTGGCAACAGGTAAAATGATTGCTCAAGTTTTGAAAGGTGCAAAACCAGCCGATACACCAGTCAATGTCTTTTCAACTGGTAAATCAGTAATCAATAAAAAATTGGCACAAGAGTTAGGTATTACTATTCCTGAATCTGTTCTAAAAGAAGCAGGACAAGTGATTGAATAATCTACAATGGAGGAGTTGGGGACATCTCCTCCAATTTTTTACAAAAGAAATCGTATAGAAAAGGTTAAGAAACAGATGATATTATCTATTATTTCTCAAGGATTTGTCTGGGCTATTCTAGGTCTGGGAATCTTTATGACATTTAGGATTTTAAACTTTCCAGATATGACGACAGAAGGTTCCTTCCCTCTTGGGGGAGCTGTTGCTGTCACTCTGATAACCAAAGGTGTAAATCCCTTTTTAGCGACACTTGTTGCTGTAGGAGCAGGTTGTTTGGCTGGAATGGCAGCAGGGCTTCTTTATACAAAAGGGAAGATTCCGACTTTACTTTCAGGGATTTTGGTGATGACTTCTTGTCACTCTATTATGCTCTTGATTATGGGACGTGCGAATTTAGGACTGCTTGGAACTAAGCAAATCCAGGATGTCTTACCTTTTGATTCAGACTTGAACCAACTCTTGACAGGTCTTATCTTTGTCAGTCTTGTCATTGCTCTCATGCTCTTTTTCTTGGACACCAAACTCGGACAAGCCTATATTGCCACAGGTGACAATCTTGATATGGCTAGAAGTTTCGGAATCCATACTGGGCGCATGGAGCTCATGGGCTTGGTCTTATCCAATGGTGTGATTGCCCTTGCAGGAGCTCTGATTGCCCAGCAAGAAGGCTATGCCGATGTATCTCGAGGAATCGGGGTTATCGTTGTGGGACTTGCAAGTTTGATTATTGGGGAAGTTATCTTCAAGAGTTTGAGCCTGGCAGAACGTCTGGTTGCCATCGTTGTGGGTTCTATCGCCTATCAATTCTTAGTGTGGGCAGTTATTGCGCTTGGCTTTAATACAAGTTACCTTCGTCTATACAGTGCCGTGATTTTAGCAGTCTGCCTCATGATTCCAACATTTAAGCAAACCATCTTGAAAGGAGCCAAACTAAGCAAATGACAGCAATTGTAGAATTAAAAAATGCAACCAAAGTCGTTAAAAATGGCTTTGATGAAGAAAAGATTATTTTAAATGATGTTTCCTTAGAAATTTTTGAACAGGATTTTATCACGATTTTGGGTGGAAATGGTGCTGGTAAATCAACTCTATTTAACACCATTGCAGGAACCTTGCCCTTAACCAGTGGAACCATCCGTATTTTAGGTGAAGATGTTACCAAGTTTTCACCAGAGAAGCGCGCTAAGTATCTGTCTCGTGTTTTTCAAGATCCCAAGATGGGGACAGCTCCTCGTATGACAGTGGCTGAAAATCTTTTGATTGCCAAGTTTCGTGGTGAAAAGCGTGGACTCTTTCCAAGACGTCTGGCTAGTTATAAGGATGAGTTTCAGGCTACTATTGAAAAAGTAGGAAATGGTCTTGAGAAACATTTGAATACACCGATTGAGTTCTTATCAGGTGGACAAAGACAGGCTCTGAGTCTCTTGATGGCAACCTTGAAGCGTCCTGAATTACTCTTGTTGGACGAGCATACTGCGGCCCTTGATCCAAAGACCAGTGTGGCCTTGATGGAATTGACAGATGAATTTGTCAAGAAAGACCAGCTGACAGCTCTTATGATTACTCACCATATGGAAGATGCTCTCAAATATGGCAATCGTCTGATTGTCATGAAAGAAGGACGGATTATCCAAGATTTGAACCAAGAAGAAAAAGCAAAAATGAAAATCTCTGATTATTATCAACTCTTTGAATAAAGTAGGGAAAATGAGTGAAATGGTTTACTTTTTTTCTGAAATAAAGTATACTATATAAAGTAAACTATGATAACATGGAGGTATTGTGTATGGTTGACAAACAAGTCATTGAAGAAATCAAAAACAATGCCAACATTGTGGAAGTCATAGGAGATGTGATTTCTTTACAAAAGGCAGGACGGAACTATCTAGGGCTCTGTCCTTTTCATGGTGAAAAAACACCTTCTTTCAACGTTGTTGAGGATAAGCAGTTTTATCACTGTTTTGGTTGTGGTCGCTCGGGTGATGTCTTTAAGTTCATCGAGGAGTACCAGGGGGTTCCCTTTATGGAGGCTGTCCAAATCTTAGGTCAGCGTGTTGGGATAGAGGTGGAAAAACCGCTTTATAGTGAGCAGAAGCTAGCCTCTCCACATCAAGCTCTTTATGATATGCACGAAGATGCTGCCAAATTTTATCATGCCATTCTCATGACAACGACCATGGGGGAAGAGGCTAGAAACTACCTCTATCAGCGTGGTTTGACAGATGAAGTGCTCAAGCATTTTCGGATTGGTTTAGCACCTCCAGAACGAAACTATCTCTATCAGCGTTTGTCTGGTCAGTATCGTGAAGAGGATTTCCTGGATTCAGGGCTATTTTACCTCTCAGATGCTAATCAATTTGTAGACACCTTTCACAATCGGATTATGTTTCCCTTGACCAATGATCAGGGAAAGGTCATTGCCTTCTCAGGTCGTATCTGGCAGAAAACGGATTCACAAACTTCTAAGTATAAAAATAGCCGATCGACTGCAATTTTTAACAAAAGTTACGAATTATATCATATGGATAGGGCAAAAAAATCTTCTGGTAAAGCCAGTGAGATTTACCTGATGGAAGGGTTCATGGATGTCATTGCAGCCTATCGGGCTGGAATCGAAAATGCTGTGGCGTCTATGGGAACGGCCTTGAGTCATGAGCATGTTGAGCATCTGAAAAGGTTAACCAAGAAGTTAGTTCTGGTATACGATGGCGATAAGGCTGGACAAGCTGCGACATTGAAAGCTTTGGATGAAATTGGCGATATGCCTGTGCAAATCGTCAGTATGCCTGATAACTTGGATCCAGATGAGTATCTACAAAAAAATGGACCAGAAGACTTGGCCTATCTATTAACGAAAACTCGTATTAGTCCGATTGAGTTTTACATTCACCAGTACAAGCCTGAAAATAGTGAAAATCTGCAGGCTCAGATTGAGTTTATTGAAAAAATAGCTCCTTTGATTGTTCAAGAAAAGTCTATCACTGCTCAAAACAGCTATATTCATATTTTAGCTGATAGTCTGGCGTCCTTTGATTATGCCCAGATTGAGCAGATTGTGAATGAGAGTCGACAGGCACAAAGGCAGAATCGTATGGAAGGAATTTCCAGACCGACGCCAATCACCATGCTTGTCACCAAGCAGTTATCGGCTATTATGAGGGCAGAAGCCCATCTACTTTATCGAATGATGGAATCTCCCCTTATTTTGAACGATTACCGTTTGCGAGAAGATTTTGCATTTGACACTCCTGAATTTCAGGTTTTATATGACTTACTTGGCCAGTATGGTAATCTTCCTCCAGAAGTTTTAGCAGAACAGACAGAGGAAGTTGAAAGAGCTTGGTACCAAGTCTTAGCTCAGGATTTACCTGCTGAGATGTCACCGCAGGAACTTAGTGAAGTAGAGATGACTCGAAACAAGGCTCTCTTGAATCAGGACAATATGAGAATCAAAAAGAAGGTGCAGGAAGCTAGCCATGTAGGAGATACCGATACAGCCCTAGAAGAATTGGAACGTTTAATTTCCCAAAAGAGAAGAATGGAGTAATAATGGTAACAAAACAAAAAGAAGTAACAACATTTGACGTACAAGTAGCAGAATTTATCCGTAATCATAAGCAAAAAGGGACAGCAACAGATGATGAAATCAATGCTAGTCTAGTCATTCCTTTTACCTTGGATGCTGATGGGATTGAAGATCTCTTGCAACGAATTCAGGATGCAGGGATTTCAATCACAGATAACGAAGGAAATCCAAGTGCGCGTGTTCTTAGTGCAGAAGAAGAGCCAGAACTTAGCGATGAGGACTTGATTGGATCAACTTCGGCTAAGGTCAATGACCCTGTCCGTATGTACTTGAAAGAAATTGGGGTCGTTCCTCTCTTGACCAATGAAGAGGAAAAAGAATTGGCGCTTGCTGTTGAAGCTGGTGATATCGAAGCCAAACAACGTCTTGCGGAAGCCAACCTTCGTTTGGTTGTTTCTATTGCCAAGCGTTATGTCGGACGTGGTATGCAGTTCCTTGACTTGATTCAAGAAGGGAACATGGGCTTGATGAAGGCGGTTGACAAGTTTGACTATTCTAAAGGATTCAAGTTTTCAACTTACGCAACTTGGTGGATTCGTCAGGCTATCACTCGTGCTATTGCGGATCAAGCTCGTACCATCCGTATCCCAGTCCACATGGTTGAAACCATTAATAAATTGGTTCGTGAACAGCGTAATCTCCTTCAAGAATTGGGACAAGATCCAACGCCAGAACAAATCGCAGAACGTATGGATATGACTCCAGACAAGGTTCGTGAAATCTTGAAGATTGCCCAAGAACCAGTATCTCTTGAAACACCAATCGGTGAAGAGGATGATAGCCACCTTGGGGACTTTATCGAAGACGAAGTGATTGAAAATCCAGTGGACTACACAACTCGTATCGTCTTGCGTGAGCAGCTGGATGAGGTCTTGGATACTCTTACAGACCGTGAAGAAAACGTCTTGCGTCTACGTTTTGGACTAGATGATGGAAAAATGCGCACCCTTGAAGATGTAGGTAAAGTCTTTAACGTAACCCGTGAGCGTATCCGTCAGATTGAAGCTAAGGCTTTGAGAAAACTACGCCAACCAAGTCGCAGCAAACCGCTTCGTGATTTTATTGAAGACTAAGAGTGAGGATAAATATGGCTTATACAGAAGAGCAAATCGAAAACATCAAAACACGCATTTTAACAGCCTTGGAAGAAGTTATTGACCCTGAGTTGGGAATCGATATTGTCAATCTTGGTTTGATTTATGAGATTCGTTTTGACGGTGATACAGGGCAAACAGAGATTGACATGACTTTGACAACTATGGGTTGTCCCCTGGCAGACCTTTTGACGGACCAGATTTATGATGCTATGACAGAGGTCCCAGAAGTGACTGATACTGAGGTCAAATTAGTCTGGTATCCAGCCTGGACAGTTGAAAAAATGAGTCGCTATGCACGCATTGCCCTAGGCATTAAGTAATACTCTTCGAAAATCAAATTCAAACCACGTCAGCTTCACCTTGCCGTACTCAAGTACAGCCTGCGGCTAGCTTCCTAGTTTGCTCTTTGATTTTCATTGAGTATAAACATATAAAAGCATGTGAGAGACCGTTGGAAAAGTGAGGAAATTTCCCCTCTTTTCCTCTAGTCTCTCCTTTATTTTGCTGATTTTATTCAAAGAAAATGATATAATAGTAGTTATGGAAAAAAAGAAATTACGCATCAATATGTTGAGTTCAAGTGAAAAAGTAGCAGGACAAGGAGTTTCAGGTGCCTACCGTGAATTAGTTCGTCTTCTTCACCGTGATGCCAAGGACCAATTGATTGTTACTGAAAATCTTCCAATCGAGGCAGATGTGACTCACTTTCATACGATTGATTTCCCCTATTATTTGTCAACCTTCCAAAAGAAACGCTCAGGGAGAAAAATTGGCTATGTACATTTCTTGCCAGATACACTTGAGGGAAGTTTGAAAATTCCATTTTTCTTAAAGGGAATTGTCAAACGCTATGTATTTTCTTTTTACAACCGGATGGAGCACTTGGTGGTGGTCAATCCTATGTTTATAGAGGATTTGGTGGCAGCTGGTATTCCACGTGAAAAAGTGACCTATATTCCTAACTTTGTCAACAAGGAAAAATGGCATCCTCTTCCACAAGAAGAAGTAAGTCGATTGCGATCAGAATTTGACCTTGGTGAAAATCAGTTTATCGTAGTTGGTGCAGGTCAAGTTCAGAAACGCAAGGGGATTGATGACTTTATCCGCCTTGCTGAAGAATTGCCCCACATTACCTTTATCTGGGCGGGTGGTTTCTCTTTTGGGGGCATGACAGATGGTTATGAACGCTATAAGAAAATTATGGATAATCCTCCAGAAAATTTGATTTTTCCAGGTATCGTGTCACCAGAGCGAATGCGTGAGTTGTATGCCCTAGCGGACCTTTTCTTGCTGCCTAGTTATAATGAGCTCTTTCCTATGACCATTTTAGAGGCTGCGAGTTGTGAAGCGCCTATTATGTTGCGTGATTTGGATCTCTATAAGGTGATTTTGGAGGGGAATTATCGGGCGACAGCAGATAGAGAAGAAATGAAAGAAGCTATTTTGGAATATCAAGCCAATCCTGCTGCCTTAAAAGAACTTAAAGAAAAGGCTAAGAATATTTCTAGAGAGTATTCTGAAGAGCATCTGTTACAAATCTGGTTGGACTTTTATGAGAAACAAGCTGCTTTAGGGAGAAAGTAAAAAGTGAGGTAATCTATGCGAATTGGTTTATTTACAGATACCTATTTTCCTCAGGTTTCTGGTGTTGCGACCAGTATTCGAACTCTGAAAACAGAGCTTGAAAAGCAGGGGCACGCTGTTTTTATCTTTACGACGACAGATAAGGATGTCAATCGTTATGAAGATTGGCAAATTATCCGCATTCCAAGTGTTCCCTTCTTTGCTTTTAAAGATCGTCGCTTTGCCTATCGAGGCTTTAGCAAGGCACTTGAAATTGCTAAACAGTATCAGCTAGATATTATCCATACTCAGACAGAATTTTCTCTTGGCTTGTTGGGGATTTGGATTGCGCGTGAATTGAAAATTCCAGTCATCCATACCTATCATACCCAGTATGAAGACTATGTGCATTATATTGCTAAGGGGATGTTGATTCGTCCGAGTATGGTCAAGTACTTAGTAAGAGGTTTCTTGCATGATGTGGATGGGGTTATTTGCCCGAGTGAGATTGTTCGTGACTTGCTATCTGATTATAAAGTCAAGGTTGAAAAACGGGTCATTCCTACTGGTATTGAATTAGCCAAGTTTGAGCGTCCAGAAATCAAGCAAGAAAATCTAAAAGAACTACGTAGTAAATTAGGGATTCAAGATGATGAAAAGATGCTACTTAGTCTCTCCAGAATTTCCTATGAAAAAAATATTCAAGCAGTACTAGCAGCCTTTACAGAAGTTCTGAAAGAAGAAGACAAGGTCAAACTGGTGGTAGCTGGGGATGGTCCTTATCTGGATGATCTCAAAGAGCAAGCCCAGAAATTAGAGATTCAAGACTCCGTTATCTTTACAGGGATGATTGCTCCTAGTGAGACGGCTCTTTACTATAAGGCGGCGGATTTCTTCATTTCAGCATCGACAAGTGAAACCCAAGGTTTGACCTACTTGGAAAGTTTAGCTAGTGGAACTCCTGTCATTGCTCATGGAAATCCTTATCTGGACAATCTTATCAGTGATAAAATGTTTGGAACCTTGTACTATGGGGAACATGATTTAGCTGGAGCTATTTTAGAAGCTTTGATTGCGACGCCGGACATGGATGAACATACCTTATCAGAGAAATTGTACGAGATTTCAGCTGAGAACTTTGGGAAACGAGTGCATGAGTTTTATCTGGATGCCATTATTTCAAATAACTTCCAGAAAGATTTATCAAAAGATGACACGGTCAGTCAGCGTATTTTTAAGACAGTTTTGTATCTTCCGCAACAGGTGGTTGCTGTGCCCGTAAAAGAATCTAGACGCATGCTGAAGGCTTCAAAAACACAGTTAATCAGCATAAGAGATTATTGGAAAGACCATGAAGAATAGAAAGAGGAACAGCTATGAAAAAACAATTAATGAGAAGCGGTCGTGATAAAAAGATTGCTGGTGTTTGTGCCGGAGTCGCCCATTATCTAGATATGGATCCAACTATCGTTCGAGTCATTTGGGGTGTCCTTGCTTGCTGTTACGGAGCTGGAATTATAGCTTATATCATTTTATGGATTATCGCACCAGTAGCAACTGACTATTGAAAACTAGCTGAAATCATGCTAAGATAATAGAAAATAGAATGTAACAAAGGAGATAAAAATGGCATTTGGAGATAATGGAAATCGTAAAAAAACTATGTTTGAGAAAATAACTTTAATTATCGTTGTTATTATGCTTTTAGCAAGTATTTTGGGTATTTTTGCAACTGCAATTGGTGCCCTCAGCAATCTATAAAATAGATTCAAGAAAATTTTGTGACTGGGATTTCCCAGCCCTTTTTTAAAGTGAGAAGAAATAATGAGTATGTTTTTAGATACAGCCAAGATTAAGGTCAAGGCTGGTAATGGTGGCGATGGTATGGTTGCCTTTCGCCGTGAAAAATATGTCCCTAATGGTGGTCCTTGGGGTGGTGATGGTGGACGTGGAGGCAATGTGGTCTTCGTTGTAGACGAAGGTTTGCGTACCTTGATGGACTTCCGCTACAATCGCCATTTTAAGGCTGATTCTGGTGAAAAAGGAATGACCAAAGGGATGCATGGTCGTGGTGCCGAGGACCTTAGAGTTCGTGTACCACAAGGAACGACTGTTCGTGATGCTGAGACTGGCAAGATCTTGACAGATTTGATTGAACACGGTCAAGAATTTATTGTAGCCCACGGTGGTCGTGGTGGACGCGGAAATATCCGCTTTGCGACTCCAAAAAATCCTGCACCGGAAATCTCTGAAAATGGAGAACCAGGTCAGGAACGTGAGTTACAATTGGAACTAAAAATCTTAGCAGATGTTGGTTTAGTTGGATTCCCATCTGTAGGGAAATCAACACTTTTAAGTGTTATCACATCTGCTAAACCTAAAATTGGTGCCTACCACTTTACAACTATTGTGCCAAATCTAGGAATGGTTCGTACCCAATCAGGCGAATCCTTTGCAGTAGCTGATCTACCAGGATTGATTGAAGGGGCTAGTCAAGGAGTCGGTCTAGGAACCCAGTTCCTCCGTCACATCGAGCGTACACGTGTCATTCTTCACATCATTGATATGTCAGCTAGTGAAGGTCGTGATCCATATGAGGATTATCTTGCTATTAACAAGGAATTGGAGTCATACAATCTTCGCCTCATGGAACGTCCACAGATTATCGTAGCTAACAAAATGGACATGCCTGAGAGTCAGGAAAATCTTGAAGAATTTAAGAAAAAATTGGCTGAAAACTACGATGAATTTGAAGAGTTACCAGTTATCTTCCCAATTTCTGGTTTGACTAAGCAAGGTTTGGCTACGCTTTTGGATGCTACAGCTGAATTGTTAGACAAGACACCAGAATTTTTGCTCTATGACGAGTCAGATATGGAAGAAGAAGCATACTACGGCTTTGACGAGGAAGAAAAAGCCTTTGAAATTAGTCGTGATGACGATGCAACATGGGTGCTTTCTGGTGAAAAACTGATGAAACTCTTTAATATGACCAACTTTGATCGTGACGAATCAGTCATGAAATTTGCTCGCCAGCTTCGTGGTATGGGAGTTGATGAAGCTCTTCGTGCGCGTGGTGCTAAGGATGGGGACTTGGTCCGCATTGGTAAATTTGAGTTTGAATTTGTAGACTAGGAGATTGATATGGGAGATAAACCGATATCTTTCCGAGATGCGGATGGTAATTTTGTTTCCGCCGCAGACGTTTGGAATGAAAAGAAATTGGAAGAACTATTTAATCGTCTCAATCCAAATCGTGCCTTGAGGTTGGCACGAACTAAAAAAGACAATCCATCTTAAATACGTAAGATAAAACTCCAATTATCAGTCAAGTTAACTGTAACAAATAGAAGCTAAGATCGAGAAAGGGCAAAATTCGTCCTTTCTTTTTATTTACAAAGTATAATATATTAAAATAAAATATAAACAAATAGACTAGGGAATTCAAATCAAATTTCTAACAAGGCTTTATAAATTGTGTTGTCCTATTCTAGCTTCAAGACACTGTATTTTTTCTATTAAAAAGAATTTTTTTACAAAAATGGTTGGTTATTTGGTTTATTTATGCTATAATAGGAGCAATTATTTTTAGGAGGTGTCAGTATGTCTTATTTGTTTGAGATATTACCGAGTTTATTGAGCGGTGCAAGCATGACTTTACAGGTTTTTGTGCTGGTCTTGATTTTTTCTATTCCCTTGGGCGTTTTAATTGCCTTTGCCTTGCAAGTCCATTGGAAGCTCCTCCATCATCTTATTAACATTTATATCTGGATCATGCGGGGTACACCCTTACTTTTGCAATTGATTTTTATCTATTATGTGCTACCAAGTATTGGGATCCGTTTAGATCGCCTTCCTGCGGCTATCATTGCCTTTGTTTTGAATTATGCGGCTTACTTTGCTGAAATTTTCCGTGGAGGGATTGATACCATTCCTAAAGGTCAATATGAGGCTGCTAAGGTCTTGAAGTTCAGTCATTTTGCCACAGTGCGCTATATTATTTTGCCCCAAGTGACCAAGATCGTTCTTCCTAGTGTCTTTAATGAGGTTATGAGTTTGGTCAAGGATACTTCTCTGGTCTATGCTCTAGGAATTTCAGATCTTATCTTGGCTAGTCGAACAGCTGCCAACCGTGATGCTAGTCTGGTTCCTATGTTCTTGGCAGGAGCCATTTACTTGATTTTGATTGGTATTGTGACTATTCTTGCCAAAAAAGTTGAGAAGAAGTACAGTTACTATAGATAGGAGGCTACCATGTTAGAATTACGAAATATCAATAAGGGTTTTGGTGAAAAGCAAATTTTGTCCAATTTCAGTCTAAGCATTCCTGAAAAGCAAATCTTGGCTATCGTTGGGCCTTCTGGTGGAGGTAAGACAACTCTCTTACGTATGCTTGCAGGTCTTGAAACCATTGATTCAGGGCAAATCTTTTATAATGGAGAACCTTTAGAGCTGGATGAATTGGAGAAGCGGAATCTACTGGGATTTGTCTTCCAAGATTTTCAACTGTTCCCTCATTTATCAGTTCTGGACAATTTGACCTTATCTCCTGTAAAAACCATGGGAATGAAGCAGGATGAGGCTGAGCAGAAGGCGCGAGGTCTTTTGGAACAATTAGGACTGGCAGGACATGCAGATGCCTATCCTTTCTCACTATCTGGTGGGCAAAAGCAACGGGTGGCCTTGGCGCGTGCTATGATGATTGACCCAGAAATCATTGGCTACGATGAACCAACTTCGGCCCTAGATCCAGAATTACGCTTGGAAGTGGAAAAACTGATCTTGCAAAATAGGGAACTTGGCATGACCCAGATTGTGGTTACCCACGATTTGCAGTTTGCTGAAAATATCGCAGATCAGATTCTCAAGGTTGAGCCCAAGTAGGAGGTGCCAATGACTAATAAGAAAATTGCTTTGGTATTGGTTTCGCTCCTGACTCTCTTTTTAACAGCTTGTACTCAGAAGGCTAGCGATCCAAAGCAGGATAACTGGTATAAGTATCAAGAGCAAGGCAGTATAACCATTGGTTTTGACAATACCTTTGTACCCATGGGATTTGAAGAAAAGAATGGCCAATATACGGGCTTTGATATTGACTTAGCACAAGCAGTTTCTGAAAAATTAGGTTTTAAGGTGCAATTTCAGCCAATTGACTGGGATATGAAGGAGACGGAACTGCAAAATGGAACTATAGATGCCATCTGGAATGGCTATTCTGCCACTGATGAACGCCGAGAGAAGGTTGCCTTTAGCATTCCATATATGGAAAATCAGCAAGTTCTGGTTGCGAAGAAAAGCCAGCAAATTCATTCAGTAGAGAATATGAAGGATAAGACCTTGGGAGCCCAAGCCGGTTCCTCTGGTTATTTAGACTTTGAAGCCCAGCCAGATTTATTGAAAAATCGTGTCAAAGACCAGAAGGCCAATCAGTACCAGAGTTTTAATGAGGCCTTGATTGACTTAAAGAATGATCGGATTGATGCCTTGTTGATTGACCGAGTGTATGCTAATTACTATCTTCAGTCTGAGGGGATATTAAATGACTATAATGTCTTTTCAGCTGGATTTGAAAGTGAATCTTTTGCAGTAGGAGTTAGACCAGCTGACAAAAGATTACTACAAGCTTTAAACCAAGCTTTTGTTCAACTATACCAAGAAGGGAAGTTCCAGGAAATCAGCCAAAAATGGTTTGGAGAAGATGTGGCAACTAAAGAAGTGAAAAGTAGAGATTGAGTTTTTACTCAGTCTCTTTTTTGCATCAAAAAATCCTCTGACAAGAGCCAGAGGATAAGAGCTTATACTCAATGAAAATCAAAGAGCAAACTAGGAAGCTAGCCGCAGGCTGTACTTGAGTACGGCAAGGCAACGCTGACGTGGTTTGAATTTGATTTTCGAAGAGTATTATTTCATTGTTGGGAAGAGCAATACGTCACGGATAGTTGTTGTATCAGTGAGGAGCATGCAGAGACGGTCGATACCGATTCCTAAACCACCTGTTGGAGGCATACCGTATTCAAGGGCTTCAATGTAGTCGTAGTCGATGCCTGTCGCTTCATCATCACCAAGTTCTTTGGCTTTAGCTTGGGCTTCAAAACGGCTAAGTTGGTCGATTGGATCGTTGAGCTCAGTAAAGGCATTACCGTACTCCTTAGTCATGATGAAGAGCTCGAAACGGTCAGTAAAGCGTTCGTCTTCAGGATTTTTCTTAGCCAGTGGAGATACAGCTACTGGATGTCCATAGACAAAGGTTGGTTGGATCAAGGTTTCTTCAACAAACTCTTCAAAGAAGGCATTGATGATGTGGCCAACTTCAGTGTAGTGTTTCTCAACAGGAACTTTCTTCTCAGCAGCGATAGCTTTGGCTTCTTCCAAAGTCATGTCTTGCCAGAAATCTACACCAGTAATCTCTTTGATAGCATCCACCATGTGAACACGTTTAAATGGTTCGTTAATCTTGATTTCAGTACCTTGGTAGTTAACTGGACCATCACCTTTAACAGCTTTAGCAGCGTGTTGGATAATGCCTTCGGTCAAGTCCATGATATCTTGGAAGTCTGCGTATGCTTGGTAAACTTCGATAGAAGTGAACTCAGGGTTGTGAGTAGCATCCATTCCTTCGTTACGGAAGATACGGCCAATTTCATAGACGCGTTCCATACCACCAACGATAAGGCGTTTTAAGTGAAGCTCAGTTGCGATACGAAGCACCATATCAATGTTTTGGGCATTGTGGTGGGTGATAAATGGACGGGCCGCCGCACCACCAGCTTCGTTGTGAAGAACAGGTGTTTCCACTTCAAGGAAACCTTTTTGGTCAAGGTAACGACGGATTTCAGAGATGATTTTTGAACGAGTGACAAAACGCTCAAAGCTTTCACGGTTAGAAATCAAGTCAAGGTAACGTTTACGGTAAATTGTTTCAACGTCTGTCAAACCGTGGAATTTCTCTGGAAGAGGACGAAGGGCCTTAGACAAGTGTGTAATGTGAGTCGCCTTGATAGAGAGTTCTCCCATATCTGTACGCATCACTTCACCTTCGACACCAAGGAAATCACCTAGGTCTGCTTTTTTGAAGATTTCGTAGTTTTCTTCACCGACAGCATCTTTACGTACGTAGATTTGGATTTGACCTTCGCGGTCTTGAAGGTGGGCAAAGCCAACTTTACCTTTACCACGTTTGGTTACCAAGCGTCCTGCGATAGTAGCTGTTTCATTTTTATCATGTAATTGTTCTTTATCAAGGTCAGCATATTTATCTTTTAATTCTTGTGAATTTGCAGTGCGTTCAAAGCGTTTTCCGAAAGGATCGATTCCTTGTTCACGAAGCGCAGCCATTTTTTCACGGCGAACGATCTGCTGGTCATTTAGTTCTTCCATATGTTCTGTTGACATGGGATCCTCCTAGTTTTACTCAAAATTGAATACGATGAGTCATTTTTGCGATACTTCCATTTTATCATAAATAAGCAAGAAATTCACGGATAATCTTTCAAAACTAAAAAGAACTTGATGCTAAAATCAAGTTCTGTTATTGATAGGAAGTATCATTCCAAGTATTGAGAGTGAATGTTTCAAAATCATGGGTTTCAAGAATGGTCAGGCTGGCATTTGCTAGACCGCCATCTTTACGAAGAAGAGGTTCTTTATAACCTAAAAGAGTACGGAGACTGGCAGTAAGATTAGCGCCGTGGCCGACAATTAGAATACGCTCAGCCGGACTATCTTTGAGTGATTTGATAAATTGGATGGTCCGTTGAGTTGTGCTATGGAGGGATTCAGCTCCAAACATTTGAGTGTCAAACTTGGCAAGATTCGTACGGAAAGCCTGGATTTGTTGCGGGTAAATAGCTTCCAAAGTTGCGATTTTCAAACCTTCTAATTTCCCCAGCTGCCATTCACGGAGATTAGGAACACTTTCTAAAGGACAGGGCGTCTGGAGTTGACTTTGGATAATTTCAGCAGATTTGATTGCTCGAGGTAAATCACTTGAATAAATTTGTTCAAAAGGAATCTCCTTGAGATACTGGCCAAGTTTTTTGAGGATGTCAATGGATTCAGGAAGTAGGGGAGAATCTCCACTAGCACCTTGAAAGCGTCCTTCCTGATTCCAGACTGTACGGCCATGGCGGACAAAGTATAGTTTCATTACTTGCTGTCCTCCAAGATATCTTCAAAGTCAGCCTTTACAAAGCTAGCCAAGTCTTGTGGTGCGACGATAATGCTGTGACCAACTTCCCCAGCAGAGACAATCATTTGATCCAAGTCTAGGGCGATCTTATCGATAAAAATGGGGTAATTGTGTTTCTGACGAATGCCGACAGGATTATTGGCTCCATGAATATAACCTGTTGTTTTTTCCAAGTCTTTTTGAGGAATCATGCTCACTTTTTTATTGCCAGAAATTTTAGCTAGTTTCTTTTCCGACAAGTGTTGAGTGATGGGAACAATTCCGATAATCGGTCCTGTCTTATCTCCTAAAAGAGCTAAGGTTTTGAAAATCTGGTCTCGTTCATAACTTTGAGGAAGATCTCCTTCCAGAGCATTGATTTGAATTCCCTGATGTGAGATACCTGCTTTAGACAGGATTTGTTCCACCAATGTTTTTTTGATTTTAACTTTTTTTGCCATTATTTATACTTATCCTCCAATTGGCTCATCCAAATACCAAGCCAGATTCCCAAGGCAAAGAAGAAGGCGATGATGACATACCCAACAAGTGAAAGGCCTGTGTATTGGATGCTTTCAGCGTTTCCTTCATTTGGAATCAAGATTAAAAGGGTACTTGATAGGACGATTCCGATGATGAAATGATAGACGCGAGAGTGGTAGTTATTTAAGGCATAATCCATCAATTTTGAAAAAATGATGAGAGTTGCACCTGCTCCGATTCCAATCGGGAAGAAGGTTCCTAAGAGGTCAAAGGTTTTAAAACCAGTCAACATAGGAGCATAGAGTCCCAAAATCAAAAGTAGATTTGATGGACTGAGACCAGGAACCAATACTCCAAGAGCCAGTAGTGCACCTGCTAAAACAAAATTAAGAAAGCTTGCGTTTAAGGTCCCAACGACAAAATTTAAGGCATAGAGACCTAGTCCAGAAATGATAAAGGTGGCCCAGAACCAAGCTAAATCAATCTTGTCTCGGTCAGATTCTCGAGTTGATTCTTTTAGTAGGCTAGGAACAGTACCAATGATGGCCCCTGCAAAGCTCCATAAGACAAAGACCTGATAATTTTCAAGCAGGTATTCAATCGGATAAGAAAATAAGCCGATTCCCAGAAGCATACCGATGGCAACTGGAATAAAGTACAAAACATTTTCTTTGAAGTCTTTAAAGGGGTGGGCCAGAAAGCCAATCATTCGTTCATAAATCCCTAAGATTGCTGCTAGAACCCCTCCGGAAATTCCCGGTAGGATAAAACCAAGAGCAATCACAATCCCTTTAATAAGGCGTGCTAACCATGAGAGCATATTTTTCCTCCAACTATTTCTATTTCAAAAAATCCTTACTATATTGTATCACAATCAAACACAAAAGAAAAAGCAAATGATAAACAAATGCTTTTAAGGTTTTAAAAAGAGTTTTCTAAAAGTTTCTTCTTTGTTTTTTAAGGAAGAGATGACGTTGATATCCAAATCGTGATTAAAGCCAGCAATTTTTCCTTTAGAAGTGTACTGGTGGATGTCGTAATCTAAATCAGTTTTTGGAGTTGCCTCGTAGAATCCTGAGTCAGAACCATAGGACGGAATCCAAATAGAAGAAAATTTTGTAGTGTCAATACTATGTTCTTCCATAAAATAAACACCAACGTAGATTCCAATGTCTTTAGCTCCTAGTGATTCTAGTTTGGCTCGAAAGGCTTCAACCCCTTCGTTCATATTGGACATGGTTTTTTCTTCAACATCTAACCAATAGTAGCTAGGGTTATAGGGAGAGGCAGCATTATAAAAAACTTCAGCTGCTTTTTCCATTTCTTGGACACTTTTTCCAGCTAAATAAGCATAAACACCAACTGGGACATTTCGTTTTTGAAACTCAGTGATATGGGTTTTAAAAGCCTTATCTACCCCATTAACAAAGGAGGCATCGTTCTCTTTGGACGTTTGAGCGCCACTATGGACGCGAACAATGGCTCCAGAAATGTTTTGGGACAGAGTATCGTAATTAATTTCCTCAGGACGCTGCCAACCAGAAACATCAATTACCGGTTTATCTAAGTTATGTAATGCCTGGGTTTTTATTTGAGTAATATTTGATTTTGTTTTTACAGGATGATCTTCATAATGGGGGCGATTTAGGATTAACATAAAAATCATAATCCCAAAAAAACCAAATAAAATAAGCGGATTAAATTTCTTTCTCATATTTCATCATTTTACCTTAAAAATCAAAAAAAATCAAAAAAAATACTCAAAAAATGGGTTAGGGAAGGGACTTTGGAGCATTTTTTCATTCAAGATCGCGGAATGATTTGAAATATGGTATAATAAAAGGGAATTTCTAGAGAAAAGAGAAGATTATGTCAAATTATGCCATTATTTTAGCAGCGGGTAAAGGGACTCGTATGAAATCTGATTTGCCAAAAGTGTTGCACAAGGTTGCGGGTATTTCTATGCTGGAACATGTTTTTCGTAGCGTGGGCGCTATACAACCTGAAAAGACAGTAACAGTTGTGGGACACAAGGCAGAATTGGTTGAGCAGGTCTTGGCTGGACAGACAGAATTTGTAACTCAATCTGAACAGTTGGGTACTGGCCATGCAGTTATGATGACAGAGCCTATCCTAGAAGGTTTGTCAGGTCACACCTTGGTCATCGCAGGGGATACTCCTTTAATCACAGGTGAAAGCTTGAAAAATTTGATTGATTTCCACATCAATCATAAAAATGTGGCCACTATCTTGACTGCTGAAACAGATAATCCTTTTGGCTATGGACGAATTGTTCGTAATGACAATGCTGAAGTTCTTCGCATCGTTGAGCAGAAGGATGCCACAGATTTTGAAAAACAAATCAAAGAAATTAACACTGGAACATATGTCTTTGATAACGAGCGTTTGTTTGAGGCTTTGAAAAATATCAATACCAACAATGCTCAAGGCGAATACTATATTACAGATGTCATTGGCATTTTCCGTGAAGCTGGTGAAAAAGTTGGTGCTTATACTTTGAAAGATTTTGATGAAAGTCTTGGAGTAAACGACCGTGTGGCTCTTGCGACTGCTGAGTCGGTCATGCGTCGTCGCATCAATCACCAGCACATGGTCAATGGCGTTAGCTTTGTTAATCCAGAAGCAACTTATATCGATATTGATGTTGAGATTGCTCCTGAAGTTCAAATCGAAGCCAATGTTACCTTGAAGGGGCAAACGAAGATTGGTGCTGAGACTGTTTTGACAAACGGTACTTATGTAGTGGATAGCACTATTGGAGCAGGAGCTGTCATTACCAACTCTATGATTGAGGAAAGCAGTGTTGCAGACGGCGTAACTGTCGGACCTTATGCTCACATTCGTCCAGGTTCAAGTCTAGCTGCCCAAGTCCATATTGGTAACTTTGTTGAGGTTAAAGGTTCTTCTATCGGTGAAAATACCAAGGCTGGTCATTTGACTTATATCGGAAACTGTGAAGTGGGTAGCAAGGTTAATTTTGGTGCAGGAACCATTACAGTCAATTATGATGGTAAAAACAAATACAAGACAGTCATTGGCAACAATGTCTTTGTTGGTTCAAATTCAACCATTATTGCGCCAGTTGAGTTAGGTGACAATTCACTCGTTGGTGCTGGTTCAACTATTACCAAAGACGTACCAGCAGATGCTATTGCAATTGGTCGTGGTCGTCAGGTCAACAAAGACGAATATGCAACTCGCCTTCCTCATCATCCTAATAATCAGTAGGAGTCTGTCATGGAATTTGAAGAAAAAACGCTTAGCCGAAAAGAAATCTATCAAGGACCAATATTTAAACTGGTTCAAGATCAGGTTGAATTACCAGAAGGCAAGGGAACTGCCCAACGGGATTTGATTTTCCACAATGGAGCTGTCTGTGTTTTAGCTGTAACGGATGAGCAAAAACTCATCTTGGTCAAGCAGTATCGCAAAGCTATTGAGGCTGTCTCTTACGAAATTCCAGCTGGAAAATTGGAAGTAGGAGAAAATACAGACCCTGTAGCAGCTGCCCTGCGTGAATTAGAGGAAGAAACAGCCTATACAGGGAAGTTAGAACTCTTGTACGATTTTTATTCAGCCATTGGCTTTTGTAATGAAAAGTTAAAACTATACCTAGCAAGCGATTTGACGAAAGTGAAAAATCCACGTCCGCAGGATGAAGACGAAACTTTGGAAGTCCTTGAAGTGAGTCTAGAAGAAGCTAAGGAATTGATCCAATCAGGTCACATCTGTGATGCCAAGACAATTATGGCTATTCAGTATTGGGAATTGCACAAAAAATAGAGGAGGTCAGTATGGGTAAACCTTTATTAACGGATGAAATGATTGAAAGAGCTAATAGAGGCGAAAAAATTTCAGGTCCCCCTTTGCTAGATGATGAGGAGACTAAGATTTTACCAACTTCATCTTCCCGTTTTGGTTATGCCAATCCTAAGGAACATGGTTTTAGCCAGGAAACCTTGAAGATTCAGGTCGAACCGTCTATTCATAAAAGCCGTCGCATTGAAAATACCAAGAGAAATGTCTTTAATTCTAAGTTAAATAAAATCTTATTTGCAGTCATCTTTCTCTTGATTTTGCTTGTGTTGGCAATGAAACTTTTGTAATAGAAAAGGAATTGAAATGAAAATAGGAATTATTGCGGCTATGCCAGAAGAACTGGCTTATCTGATCCAGCATTTAGACAATGCCCAGGAGCAAGTTGTTTTGGGGAATACCTATCACACAGGAAGCATTGCCTCTCATGAAGTCGTTCTTGTAGAAAGTGGAATTGGTAAGGTCATGTCTGCTATGAGTGTGGCGATTCTGGCTGATCATTTCCAAGTGGATGCTCTCATTAATACGGGCTCAGCTGGGGCAGTAGCAGAAGGTATTGCTGTCGGGGATGTTGTGATTGCTGACAAATTAGCCTATCATGACGTGGATGTCACAGCTTTTGGCTATGCTTATGGACAAATGGCGCAACAACCACTTTATTTCGAATCAGATAAAACCTTTGTTGCCAAAATCCAAGAGAGTTTATCTCAATTGGACCAGAATTGGCATCTTGGTTTGATTGCTACCGGAGATAGTTTTGTTGCAGGAAATGATAAGATAGAAGCGATTAAGTCCCATTTCCCAGAAGTTTTAGCTGTTGAGATGGAGGGAGCGGCTATTGCTCAGGCAGCGCATGCTCTTAATCTTCCAGTCTTAGTCATCCGTGCTATGAGTGACAATGCCAACCATGAAGCAAACATCTCTTTTGATGAGTTTATTATCGAAGCTGGACGTCGCTCTGCCCAAGTCTTATTAGCCTTTTTGAAGGCCTTAGATTAAGCGAAAATTTGACAGTTTTTCTAGCTTATGATAAGATTTAAGTAAAGAAAAGCTAGAAAACGTTTCAGAGGATATTATGAGTATTGAAATGACCGTCAGTGAGATTGCAGAGGTCTTAGGATTATCTCGTCAAGCAATCAATAACCGTGTCAAAGAATTACCAGAAGAAGACACAGATAAAAATGACAAAGGGGTAACAGTCGTTACCAGAAGTGGCTTGATTAAGCTAGAAGAAATCTATAAAAAAACGATTTTTGAAGATGAGCCTGTCAGTGAAGATGTCAAGCAACGTGAACTGATGGAGATTCTAGTGGATGAGAAGAACGCAGAAATTCTTCGTCTTTATGAACAATTAAAAGCAAAGGATCGTCAGTTATCAGAAAAAGACGAGCAGATGCGTATCAAAGACCGTCAGATTGCGGAGAAAGACAAACAACTCGATCAGCAGCAACAATTGACTCTTCAAGCCATGAAGGATCAAGAAAATCTTAAGCTAGAGCTGGACCAAGCAAAAGAAGAAGTCCAATCAACTAAGAAAGGCTTTTTTGCTCGTTTATTTGGAGGATAATCAAGGAGCTGTTTAGGTTATGTGCTAACCTAAAGGCTTCTTTTATTTGTGAATAGTATAGTTACTCAAAATGAATAAGAAGATAGACAGTAGAGGAGAAGGATAGAATGGAACGATTAGAAGATTACATTGCTTTTGACTTAGAATTTAATCAGCACGAAGGACAAACACACTTGATTCAAGTTTCGGCAGTGCGTTTTAGAGATGGTCAGGAAATCGATGCCTATGATTCCTATGTTCATACAAGTGTGCCTTTAAAAAGCTTTATCAATGGTTTGACTGGGATTACGGCTGAGACCTTAAAAGATGCTCCTCCAGTGGAGAAAGTTATAAAAGATTTCCAAGAGTTTGTAGGTTCTTTACCGATGGTTGGATACAATGCTGCTAAAAGTGATTTGCCTATTCTAGCAGAGCATGGTTTAGACTACAGCCAGCAGTACAAGGTAGATTTGTATGATGAAGCTTTTGAACGTCGGAGTTCGGATTTACATGGTATTGCCAATCTCAAATTGCAAACCGTCGCCTCATTTCTTGGATTTCAAGGGCAGTCCCATAATAGCTTGGAGGATGCTCGGATGACGGCGCGTGTTTACGAGTCCTTTCTAGAGTCCGATCAAGCTAGAGAATTGTTAGGAACAGAAAGTAGCCTGTCGAACAATCCTTTTGGAGGCTTGGACTTGTCTCAATTATTTGACTAGGAGTGCCTATGAAACCTGAAAAACCTAAAAATCTAGGTTTTAAGCAGATATACTTTAATCTAGATAAAATACTTTTTCTCTTTTTCTTGATATTCATGATGATTGAGTTTGTCTGGTTACCACTTAATTCTTGGATTGCTGGACTGTTGCTCCGTCAGACAGGTTATCTCTTTCTTTCCTACAATAATATTTTTGCCATTATAAAGGGTTCTCCCTTTGTTAGTCTTGCTTTATTTGTTCTGGTAATCGTTAATTTACTAATCGCCTATTACCAGATAGGGCTTCTCTTTATCGGAGCTCGACACCTCCTCTATCATGAAAAGAGAACTCTGCTGGAGTACAGTCGCAAGGTCTTTCGTCAGAGTTTCTTATTCATGAGACAAGTGACGATTTCCAAAATGGCCTTTATCTTCTTTTATGTCATGATGCTTTTTCCATTGATTCGAAAGATTTTAAAGATTTATTATCTCAATAAAATTGTGATTCCTGATTTTATTGTGACATACTTTGAAGATAAGTATTGGCTGTTAGGATTAATTATTTTTATATTTGCTCAGATGATGTTTTATATTTCCGTTCGTTTAATGTTCGCTTTACCCCAGATTTTTTTTGATCGAAGAAGGGTTAAAGAGTCAATCAGTTATAGCTTGAAAAAAACGAAAAAACATTCTTGGTTTTATATCTGGAACTTATTTTGGATTGTCGTCAAAACCTACCTATTTTTCATTCTTTTATTGATTCCAATCTTAGCAGGTCAGGCACTGATGGATGGTCTGACCCATAAGGAATCTCTTGTTCTGGGAATTATCAACTTTGTCTTGATTAAGAATTTCCACTATATGGCCTTAACTTACTTTCTCATTAAGTTCGTTTCCTTCTTAACAGGAGAAGAACTAGAAATCACGCCAAGGAGAAAGAAAGATCACTGGATGAGATGGGGAGTGATGGGCTGTGCCGGTATTTTTTTCGCTCTTGAGGGTTATGTTTATTTGGAAGCTCCAGTTGCCAATAAACCTTTAGTTATTTCTCATAGAGGTGTCTCCAATAGGAATGGTGTGCAGAATACAGTTCAATCTTTAGAAAAAACAGCGCAGTTATCACCAGACTTAGTTGAAATGGATGTCCAAGAAACCAAAGATGGCCAGTTTGTCATGATGCATGATGCTAATATTAAGAATTTGACAGGAGTCAATGCCAATCCTCAAGATTTAACCTTAGATGAATTAACCAAACTCGATATTTCGGAAAACGGCTATCACACCAAGGTGTCTAGTTTTGATGATTATCTTAACAAAGCCAATGAATTGCATCAAAAACTCCTCATTGAAATTAAAACCAGTCGAAAAGATAGTCCAGATATGATGAAACATTTTATGGACAAATATGGAGATGTTATTAAACGGAATAATCACCAAATGCAGTCCTTAGACTACCATGTTATTGACCAGGTGTTAGCCTATGACTCACAAATTCCAGTTTATTTCATCCTACCTTACAATAGTATTTTTCCAAGAACGAAAGCTACAGGTTACACCATGGAGTATTCTACCTTGGATGAAAATTTTGTCAACAAGCTTTGGAATACCGATCAGAAATTGTACGTGTGGACTATCAATAGTTCAGAGTCCTTTGATAAATCTGTTCATTTGGGAGCTGATGGCATGATAACAGATGACTTGGAAATGATTCAAGAACAAGTTACCATTGCCCAAGAAGACCCAGAGTATACGGATTTACTGTTCAAACAGGCCATGGAATTCTTTAATTTTTAGTGATCATAATCACCCGTCTAACGGGTGATTTGCGGGCTATCAGCTCAAAACCAGAGGCTGAGCAAAAACTCACCTTTAAGACAGAAAAAAACGAGCAACGTATCAGTTCAATATGCTCGTTTTTTCTGTTCTAGTTTATATAACAGATTGAATCTAGAGTGTACACCGTATATACTAAACATTTTTAGAAATTAATTAGAGTTTCTAAATCAATTTGTTTATATCTTATTTCAATCTATTATAATTAAAAAACAACAAAATAGAAACTAATATCTATGAAGTGGTTGAGATAGACTATTTATGTTAGATGTAAAGGTCTTACTAACTTCTGCATGAAGAAGGATTTCGAATATAAGGTAAATGAAAAATGGATCTTGCCCCCCTTTGGAGCAGATGAGAGAGTATTGTTGGCGCGTGCAGAGTTTATATTAGAGATAAATAAGTCATCACAACATAGCTAGGTTTCAATTATATGAGTATGAATCTCATAAAATTGGTCAAGAATCTACCCTCTAAAACATCAATTATATAAAAACACAGTCTCTCTTTGGCTTGATTGTGGTCAAGGCTGAAGTCACTGTGTAGTTTTATTTTTAAGTTAATTTTTTCTTAAATCATGTGCTTACTGAGGATTGCTTTTATTTTCTGAAGTTGGCGTATTAACCTGTTTTTCGTTTTCAGTAGCAGGTTTACTTGGAGCAGGAGTAGAGTCCTGAGTTGCTGTTTTATGCTCTTCTTTTTTCTCTTCCTTAACACTAGATTTTGGTGTTTCTTCTTGTTGTGTTTTTTCTTGAGTGGTGTTATTTTCCTTATTTGGACTAGTATTTTCCTGAGGGGATTCTTTTTGAATTTCTTTGACAATTGTTGTCTGGCTTGTCGTAGGTTCTTTTTTAGTATTTTTGTTATTATCCAAGGCGTTCATGATCGTGATACTCGCGGTAATCAAGCCAAGGATACTACCAATAGTAGCAACGGTTTTTTGGAAGACCGTAAAGCCTTTTTTGATGTGTTCTGTTTTTGGTTTTGAAGTTCTACGATAATTAGACATACATTCTCTCCTTTAATTAAAATTTATTATACCGCATTTCTTTAAAAAAATCTTAAAAAAAGAGGAATTGCCCTTTCTTGTCGCAGACTCTGTTTCATGATACAATAGAAGGAGTGATTTTAGAAAGCGTGAGAAAACATGATTTACTTTGATAATTCGGCGACGACCAAGCCTTATCCTGAAGCCCTTGAAACTTATATGCAGGTGGCTTCAAAAATTTTAGGAAATCCATCTAGTCTCCATCGTTTGGGAGACCAGGCAACACGAATCTTAAATGCTTCCCGCCAACAGATTGCCGATTTGATTGGCAAGAAAAGTGACGAAATCTTCTTTACCTCTGGTGGAACAGAAGGGGATAACTGGGTCATCAAGGGTGTGGCCTTTGAAAAAGCCCAGTTTGGCAAGCACATCATTGTATCAGCCATTGAACATCCAGCAGTCAAAGAGTCAGTCCTCTGGTTGAAATCTCAAGATTTTGAGATAGATTTTGCTCCAGTTGATGAGAAAGGATTTGTGGATGTAGAAGCTCTAGCAGATTTGATACGACCTGATACGACCCTTGTTTCCATCATGGCAGTAAACAATGAAATCGGCTCTATCCAGCCTATTAAGGCTATTTCAGAACTTTTGGAAGACAAGCCAACTATTTCCTTCCATGTTGATGCGGTTCAAGCACTTACCAAGATTCCAACTGAAAAATATTTGACAGAACGAGTGGATTTCGCGACCTTCTCGAGCCATAAGTTTCATGGTGTCCGTGGTGTTGGCTTTGTCTATATTAAGTCTGGCAAGAAGATTATGCCTCTTTTAACAGGTGGTGGCCAAGAGCGTGATTATCGTTCGACAACTGAAAATGTGGCAGGGATTGCAGCGACAGCTAAGGCCCTCCGTTTGTCTATGGAAAAGCTAGATATTTTTACAAGCAAAACTGAGCAGATGAAGGCAGTGATTCGCCAATCGCTTTTGGACTATCCGGATATATTTGTCTTCTCTGATGAGGAAGGCTTTACCCCTCATATCCTGACTTTTGGAATTAAGGGTGTTCGAGGTGAAGTCATCGTTCATGCCTTTGAAGACTATGATATTTTCATTTCCACAACCTCTGCTTGTTCGTCCAAGGCTGGTAAACCTGCAGGTACCTTGATTGCTATGGGAGTGGACAAAGATAAGGCCCAATCAGCTGTGCGTCTTAGCCTAGACCTTGAAAATGATATGAGTCAGGTCGAGCAGTTTTTGACCAAGTTAAAATTAATTTACAATCAAACTAGAAAAGTAAGATAGGAGCATTTATGCAGTATTCAGAAATTATGATTCGTTACGGAGAATTGTCAACCAAGCACAAAAATCGTATGCGTTTCATCAATAAACTTCGCAACAATATTTCAGACGTTTTGTCTATCTATCCCCAAGTAAAAGTAACAGCAGATCGTGATCGTGCCCATGCTTACCTTAATGGAGCTGATTACACAGCAGTAGCAGAATCGCTTAAGCAAGTCTTTGGAATTCAAAACTTTTCTCCCGTTTATAAAGTCGAAAAGTCTGTGGAAGTTCTTAAATCGGCTGTCCAAGAGATTATGAAAGAAACTTACAAGGAAGGGATGACATTTAAAATCACTGGTAAGCGTAGCGACCACACCTTTGAACTTGATAGTCGTGAACTCAATCAAACTCTTGGTAGTGCTGTTTTCGAGGCTATTCCAAACGTACAAGCTCAGATGAAAAATCCTGATATCAATCTTCAGGTGGAGATTCGTGAGGAGGCTGCCTATATTTCCTATGAAACTTTTCGTGGAGCAGGAGGATTACCTGTGGGAAGTTCTGGTAAAGGCATGCTCATGTTGTCGGGAGGGATTGATTCACCTGTGGCAGGTTATCTAGCTCTTAAACGAGGGGTAGATATTGAAGCCGTTCACTTTGCCAGCCCACCTTACACTAGTCCAGGTGCTCTCAAGAAAGCCCAAGATTTAACTCGTAAATTAACCAAGTTTGGGGGAAATATCCAGTTTATCGAAGTACCTTTCACAGAGATTCAAGAGGAAATCAAGGCTAAAGCTCCAGAAGCCTACCTTATGACCTTGACGCGTCGATTTATGATGCGGATTACTGATCGTATCCGTGAGGTACGAAATGGTTTGGTTATCATCAATGGGGAAAGTCTTGGTCAAGTAGCCAGCCAGACCTTGGAAAGCATGCAGACTATCAACGCTGTGACCAGCACTCCAGTCATTCGTCCTGTAGTTACTATGGACAAATTGGAAATCATTGACATCGCTCAGGCAATCGATACCTTTGATATTTCTATCCAGCCTTTTGAAGACTGCTGTACGATTTTTGCACCTGACCGTCCTAAGACAAATCCTAAGATTAAAAATGCAGAGCAGTATGAAAAACGAATGGATGTTAAGGGCTTAGTTGAGCGAGCAGTAGCAGGGATTATGATCACTGAGATTACACCTCAAGTTGAAAAAGATGAAGTCGATGACTTAATTGACAATCTTCTCTAATCAGAAAATCCAAAATAATTTAGAAAATTAAATGAAAAAGTTAGTTTTTTTAGTTTTTAATCTAAATAAACAATAAACACTAGCTTAAAAATCATGACCACACAGTGATTTCGTCTTGAATGATTATCAAGTTGAAAGAAACACTGTGTGGTTTTTGAATAGTTTGTGACTCAGAGATTAAATTCTCGGCTGATTTTTTGATATTTATAAAGATAAAACTCACCTCTGCTGAAACCTCTTACTGATCTTATATATGGATTCTATGTATGTCAAAACAAGTTCAGTTATTGAACAGATTGCACCAAACGATATAGAAGAATAATTTGAGTTTTTTATGTAATTTTTATATAGGATTCATTACGACAGATACCTTAGATTTTTTTATTGAAGAAATTTTCTGAAAATTACAAAATATGCTTGCTATTTTAGAAAAATAGTGTAGAATAAAAGAAATAGGTTTTTAGAATAAGGAGTGGAATATGACAGTAACGATTGATTGGGAAAATCTCGGTTTTTCCTATATGAAATTACCTTATCGCTACATTGCTCATTTTAAAAATGGACAATGGAATCAAGGAGAGCTTACAGAGGATGCAACTTTGCATATTTCAGAGTCTTCTCCAAGTCTCCACTATGGCCAACAAGCATTTGAAGGTTTGAAAGCTTATCGTACTAAGGATGGTAGTATTCAACTTTTCCGTCCTGATGAAAATGCTAAACGCCTGCAACGTACTTGTGACCGTCTCTTGATGCCACAAGTTCCAACAGAAATGTTTGTAGAAGCTTGTAAGGCAGTTGTCCGCGCCAATGAAGAATACGTACCACCATATGGAACAGGTGGAACCCTTTATCTTCGTCCACTTTTGATTGGTGTTGGAGATATTATCGGGGTAAAACCAGCAGAAGAATACATTTTCACCATCTTTGCTATGCCAGTTGGTAATTACTTTAAGGGTGGTTTGGTTCCAACTAACTTCTTGATTCAGGATGAATACGACCGTGCTGCTCCAAATGGTACAGGTGCGGCTAAGGTTGGTGGGAACTATGCTGCCAGTCTCTTGCCAGGGAAATTGGCCAAATCACATCATTTCTCAGATGTTATTTACCTAGACCCTTCAACTCATACAAAGATTGAAGAAGTCGGTTCAGCTAACTTCTTTGGAATTACAGCGGACAATGAATTTGTAACACCATTGAGTCCATCTATCTTGCCATCTATTACCAAGTATTCTTTACTTTATTTGGCAGAACATCGCTTGGGCTTGACTCCTATTGAGGGTGATGTCCCAATTGATAACCTGGATCGTTTTGTAGAGGCAGGTGCTTGTGGTACAGCGGCGGTTATTTCTCCAATTGGAGGTATTCAACACGGTGATGATTTCCATGTATTCTATAGTGAAACAGAAGTAGGTCCTGTGACTCGTAAACTCTACGATGAATTGACAGGAATTCAGTTTGGTGATATTGAAGCGCCAGAAGGCTGGATTGTAAAAGTAGATTAAAATTAACTAAAGGAGATTTTTTATGAAATCTAAAAAGTGGCTTTTAACAGCAGGAGTGGTCCTGAGCACAACAGCTCTTTTAGTAGCTTGTGGAAAAGCTGATAAAGAAGCAGATGCACCGACAACATTTTCATATGTCTATGCGGTAGATCCAGCATCTTTGGATTACAGTATAGCGACTCGTACATCTACAACAGATGTCATCGGGAACGTGGTTGATGGCTTGATGGAAAACGACCAGTACGGAAATGTTATTCCTTCCTTGGCTGAGGATTGGTCTGTGTCAAAAGATGGTTTGACTTATACCTACAAACTTCGTAAAGGAGTTAAATGGTACACTTCTGAAGGTGAAGAATACGCAGAAGTAACAGCCCATGACTTTGTAGCAGGATTGAAACACGTAGCTGACGGGAAGTCAGACGGTGTCTCTCTCATCCAAAATTCAATCAAGGGTTTGGATGCCTACATGACTGGTGAGACGAACGATTTCTCTACAGTTGGTGTCAAGGCCTTGGATGATTACACAGTCGAATATACCCTAAACAAACCAGAAAGCTTCTGGAACTCTAAAGTCACAACAGCGACGATGTTGCCTGTAAATGAAGAGTTTTTGAAGGCATCAGGTAAAGATTATGGAGCAGTTACTCCAGCTGGGATTCTCTACAATGGTCCTTATATCTTGAAGACCTTGACGTCTAAATCGTTGATTGAATACGAGAAAAATCCAAATTACTGGGATAAAGAAAAGGTAAAAATTGAGAAGATTAAATTGACCTACTACGATGGTTCAGATCAGGAATCCTTGATTCGTAGCTTCTCTTCTGGTGCTTATACGACAGCCCGTCTCTTCCCAAGTAGCTCAAACTTTGCTTCAACTTTGGAACAATACGGAGATAAAATCACTTATAGCCCACAGGATTCAAGTAGCTATTACTTCACATTTAACGTAAATCGTCAGTCATATAATAAAACTGCGAAAACAAGTGAAGAGCAAAAGACCTCTACTAAAGAAGCTATGCTTAATAAGGACTTCCGTCAGGCTATTAACTTTGCCTTCAACCGTCATTCTTATGCTGCCCAGCTAAATGGTGAAGACGGTGCGGATAAGATTATTCGTAACAGTTTAGTTCCAGATAACTTTGTGCAAGCAGGTGGTAAAAACTTTGGTCAAATCGCTCAAGCAGAGTTGGTGAACTATGGTGACCAATGGAAAGGCGTTGAGTTAGTGGATGGTAAGGACTCTATCTACAATCCTGACAAGGCTAAAGCTGCGTTCGAAAAAGCTAAGAAAGACTTGGAATCTAAAGGGGTAAGCTTCCCAATTCATTTGGATGTCCCAGTTGAACAGACAGATACCATCGCCGTTCAACAAAGCAACTCTTTCAAACAGTCAATCGAATCAACTCTGGGTGCTGAAAATGTTGTCATCGACGTGCTTCAAATGACAGATAATGAAAAGGAAACAATCACTTCTCAAGCGCGTGTTCCTTCTCAAAAAGACTATGACTTGAACAGTACAGGATGGGCTCCAAGTTATCAAGACCCAGCATCTTACTTGAATATCATGGATCCTAAATCAGGTTCTGCCATGAAACACCTTGGTATTACGAAAGGAAAAGATAAGGATGTTGTAGCGAAACTTGGTTTGGACCAGTATAAGAAATTATTGGATGATGCAGATTCAGAAACTACCAATCTTGAAGAACGCTATGAAAAATATGCCAAAGCTCAAGCTTGGTTGACAGATAGTTCATTATTGATGCCGACAGCCTCATCTGGTGGTTCTCCAGTTGTAAGTAATGTCGTGCCATTCTCAAAACCATACTCACAAGTTGGTATTAAGGGTGACCCATATATCTTTAAAGGAATGAAATTGCAAAAAGATATCGTTACGACAAAAGAATATGAAGAAGCACTGAAAAAATGGCAAAAAGAAAAATTGGAATCAAACGGTAAGTACCAAAAAGAACTAGAAAAACACATTAAATAAAGCAGAAAACTCTATATCAGACTCAGAATGATATAGAGTTTTTTCTTGCTAGTTTTGGGATTTTCTTGTAAAATAGAAAAAGTGAAGAGAGGTAAGAAATGAGTAAGAAAGATAAAAAAATCGAAATTCAAGTAGCAGATGCTAAAGTTAGTGTAGGAAAAGACATTTTTGAAGGTTATACATTGACTATTGGTAAAAAAGTTATCGGAGAAATTGCCGAATTAGATGGACAATTTGCCATCATAAAGAATGGGAATGTCGATAGTTTTTATAAAAAATTGGAAAAAGCTGTGGAAATTTTGATTGAAAATTATAATTTAGCAAAATAAGTCTTGTTTTTTTGAAATTTTCATGATATAATAGTCCATGTTGATTGTAGGAGAGATAGCGAAGAGGCTAAACGCGGCGGACTGTAAATCCGCTCCTTCGGGTTCGGGGGTTCGAATCCCTCTCTCTCCATTTCATCAATGGGGTATAGCCAAGCGGTAAGGCAAGGGACTTTGACTCCCTCATGCGTTGGTTCGAATCCAGCTACCCCAGTTCTTAGGTAATAATCAAGATAAAAAGCAAAATATCTTAGGGTATTTTATTTTTATAATTGAAAGACGTGAACGATATGAACATGTCCTTGCGGGTGCTTAGGAAAAAAATTATAAGTATGTCAAGTTTAAGAAAAACTTGATTGTTGGAGGATTTTTTAGATGAACGAATTTGAAGATTTGCTAAATAGCGTTAGCCAAGTTGAGACTGGTGATGTTGTTAGTGCTGAAGTATTGACAGTTGATGCGACTCAAGCTAACGTTGCAATCTCTGGAACTGGTGTTGAAGGTGTCTTGACTCTTCGCGAATTGACAAACGATCGCGATGCAGATATCAATGACTTTGTTAAAGTAGGAGAAGTATTGGATGTTCTTGTACTTCGTCAAGTAGTTGGTAAAGATACTGATACAGTTACATACCTTGTATCTAAAAAACGCCTTGAAGCTCGCAAAGCATGGGACAAACTTGTTGGTCGCGAAGAAGAAGTTGTTACTGTTAAAGGAACTCGTGCCGTTAAAGGTGGACTTTCAGTAGAATTTGAAGGTGTTCGTGGATTTATCCCAGCTTCAATGTTGGATACTCGTTTCGTACGTAACACTGAGCGTTTTGTAGGTCAAGAATTTGATGCTAAAATCAAAGAAGTTGACGCTAAAGAAAACCGCTTCATCCTTTCACGTCGTGAAGTTGTTGAAGCAGCTACTGCAGCAGCTCGCGCTGAAGTATTCGGTAAATTGGCTGTTGGTGATGTAGTAACTGGTAAAGTTGCTCGTATCACAAGCTTCGGTGCTTTCATCGACCTTGGTGGTGTTGACGGATTGGTTCACTTGACTGAATTGTCACACGAACGTAACGTATCACCAAAATCAGTTGTAACTGTTGGTGAAGAAATTGAAGTGAAAATCCTTGATCTTAACGAAGAAGAAGGACGCGTATCACTTTCACTTAAAGCAACAACACCTGGACCATGGGATGGCGTTGAGCAAAAATTGGCTAAAGGTGATGTAGTAGAAGGAACAGTTAAACGTTTGACTGACTTCGGTGCATTTGTTGAAGTATTGCCAGGTATCGATGGACTTGTTCACGTATCACAAATTTCACACAAACGTATTGAAAATCCAAAAGAAGCTCTTAAAGTTGGTCAAGAAGTTCAAGTTAAAGTTCTTGAAGTTAACGCAGATGCAGAGCGTGTATCACTTTCTATCAAAGCTCTTGAAGAGCGTCCAGCTCAAGAAGAAGGACAAAAAGAAGAAAAACGTGCTCCACGTCCACGTCGTCCAAAACGTCAAGAAAAACGTGATTTCGAACTTCCAGAAACACAAACAGGATTCTCAATGGCTGACTTGTTCGGTGATATCGAACTTTAATCAAATTGAAAATTCACAAAATCCTTTGTTTTCTAAACAAGGGATTTTTCTTTTGTCTGTAAGTCTTTTTTGATATAATAGTTCTATGTTAGAATCAGAAAAACAATCATGTTATCAAATGTTAAATGAGGAGCTTTCTTTTTTATTGGAAGGTGAAACCAATGTTTTGGCTAATCTTTCTAACGCTAGTGCTCTTCTAAAATCACGATTTTCCAATACTGTATTTGCAGGCTTTTATTTATTCGATGGAAAGGAATTGATTTTAGGTCCCTTCCAAGGTGGTGTTTCCTGCATCCGTATTGCGCTAGGCAAGGGTGTTTGTGGGGAGGCAGCTCACTTTCAGGAAACTGTTATTGTTGGAGATGTGACGACTTATCCCAACTATATTTCTTGTGATAGTCGAGCTAAAAGTGAAATTGTTGTGCCGATGATAAAGAATGGTCAATTACTTGGAGTTCTGGATCTGGATTCTTCAGAGATTGATGATTATGATGCTATGGATCGAGATTATTTGGAACAATTTGTCGCTATTTTGCTTGAAAAGACAGAATGGGACTTTACAATGTTTGGGGAGAAAGCCTAATGTATCAAGCACTTTATCGAAAATATAGAAGTCAAAACTTTTCCCAGTTGGTTGGTCAGGAAGTTGTGGCTAAGACTCTTAAACAAGCAGTGGAGCAAGAGAAAATAAGTCATGCCTATCTTTTTTCTGGTCCTCGTGGAACGGGAAAAACCAGTGTGGCTAAGATTTTTGCCAAAGCTATGAACTGTCCAAATCAAGTGGGTGGGGAACCTTGTAATAACTGCTATATTTGTCAAGCAGTGACAGATGGTAGTTTAGAAGATGTCATTGAAATGGATGCGGCCTCTAATAATGGAGTGGATGAAATCCGTGAAATTCGTGATAAATCTACCTACGCCCCTAGCCTTGCTCGTTATAAGGTTTATATCATAGATGAGGTTCACATGTTGTCTACAGGGGCTTTTAATGCCCTTCTAAAGACGCTGGAAGAGCCAACACAGAATGTGGTTTTTATTTTGGCCACTACTGAATTGCACAAGATTCCTGCCACTATTCTATCCCGTGTGCAACGTTTTGAATTTAAATCGATTAAGACACAGGATATTAAGGAACATATCCACTATATCTTAGAAAAAGAAAATATCTCTTCTGAACCAGAGGCTGTGGAAATTATCGCTAGACGAGCTGAAGGTGGGATGCGGGATGCTCTGTCTATTTTGGATCAAGCCCTTAGTTTGACGCAAGGAAATGAATTGACGACTGCCATCTCTGAAGAAATTACCGGAACCATTAGCCTATCTGCCTTGGATGATTATGTGGCTGCCTTATCTCAACAGGATGTTCCAAAAGCCTTAACTTGTTTAAATCTTCTCTTTGAGAATGGTAAGAGCATGGCTCGTTTTGTAACCGACCTTTTGCACTATTTAAGAGACTTGTTAATTGTTCAAACAGGGGGTGAAAATACTCATCATAGTCCAGTCTTTGTGGAGAATTTGGCTCTTCCTCAGGAAAATTTGTTTGAAATGATTCGCTTGGCGACAGTGAGTTTAGCAGATATTAAGTCTAGTTTGCAGCCCAAGATTTATGCTGAGATGATGACCATCCGTTTGGCGGAGATTAAGCCTGAAGTAGCTCTTTCTGGGGCAGTTGAACATGAAATTTCTGCACTGAGACAGGAAGTTGCGCGTCTTAAACAAGAACTCGCAAATGTGGGAACTGTACCCAAGCAAATAAGTCCAGTACCTACCCGCCCAGTAGCAGGCAAGACAGTCTATCGTGTGGATCGCAATAAAGTTCAATCTATCCTACAAGAGGCCGTCGAAAATCCTGATTTAGCACGTCAAAACCTGATTCGTTTGCAGAATGCCTGGGGAGAGGTAATTGAAAGTCTTGGTGGGCCGGACAAGGCTTTGTTAGTTGGTTCTCAACCGGTTGCCGCCAATGAGCACCATGCTATTCTTGCTTTTGAGTCTAACTTTAATGCTGGTCAAACCATGAAACGAGACAATCTTAACACAATGTTTGGCAACATCCTCAGTCAGGCAGCAGGTTTTTCACCTGAGATTTTAGCCATTTCCATGGAGGAATGGAAAGAAGTTCGCGCAGCCTTTTCAGCCAAAGCCAAATCTTCTCAAACTGAAAAAGAAGTAGAAGAAAGCCTGATTCCTGAAGGATTTGAATTTTTGGCTGATAAAGTGAAGGTAGAGGAAGACTAAAGAAAGATTTCATGATACAATAAGCTTATGAATAGACAACAATTTATTATCATTGCGCTGTTTACAGCTGTTGAGACCTATTTTTTTAATGAAGCCTGGATGACTGGTCGCTATATTATGGCAGCCTTTTGGGCCATTTTGCTCTTTAGAAATTTCCGAGTTAGTTACTTGATGGGCAAAATTGTAGATGTCATTGACCAGCATTTGAAAGGAAAAGACTAGTCCTCAGCTTCTAGACAAAATCAAAGCCTTTTAGGCTTTTTTTTGTTATACTATAAAAGTATATTTATTGACCTTTTACCGTATTTTCTAGGGAAATTAAGAATGTTTCTAGTAAGTACTGTAAAGGCCTTGAAAAAGAAAGGAACTATCATGTCAGTATTAGAGATCAAAGATCTTCACGTTGAGATTGAAGGAAAAGAAATTTTAAAAGGGGTTAACCTGACCCTGAAAACAGGGGAAATCGCCGCTATCATGGGACCAAATGGTACAGGTAAGTCTACTCTTTCAGCTGCTATTATGGGGAACCCCAACTATGAAGTCACAAAAGGTGAGGTCTTGTTTGATGGCGTAAACATCCTTGAGTTGGAAGTAGACGAGCGTGCGCGTATGGGGCTTTTCCTTGCTATGCAATACCCATCAGAAATTCCTGGTATTACTAACGCTGAGTTTCTTCGTGCAGCTATGAATGCTGGTAAAGAAGACGATGAAAAGATTTCAGTTCGTGAGTTTATCACTAAATTGGATGAGAAGATGGAATTGCTTAACATGAAAGAAGAAATGGCTGAGCGTTACCTCAACGAAGGTTTCTCTGGTGGTGAGAAAAAACGTAATGAAATTCTTCAGCTTTTGATGTTGGAACCAACATTTGCCCTTTTGGACGAGATTGATTCAGGTCTTGATATTGACGCTCTTAAAGTTGTATCGAAAGGTGTTAATGCCATGCGTGGTGAAGGTTTCGGTGCTATGATTATCACTCACTACCAACGTCTTTTGAACTACATCACACCAGATGTGGTACACGTGATGATGGAAGGTCGTGTTGTCCTTTCTGGTGGTCCAGAATTGGCTGCGCGTTTGGAACGTGAAGGATACGCAAAACTAGCTGAAGAACTTGGTTACGACTACAAGGAAGAATTGTAATTCCATCGTATCTTTTAGGAGAAGTAAATGACTAAAGAAAATATTAAACTTTTTTCAGAAATGCACGCTGAACCAAGCTGGTTGGCACACCTCCGTCAAAAAGCTTTTGATAAGATTGAGAGCCTAGAATTACCAGTTATTGAGCGTGTTAAATTCCACCGTTGGAATCTGGGTGATGGAACGATTACAGAAAGCGAGCCGTCAGCAAATGTTCCAGATTTCACAGCTCTAGATAATCACTTGAAGTTGGTGCAAGTAGGAACTCAAACAGTTTTTGAACAAATTCCAGTTGAGTTGGCTGAACAAGGAGTTGTATTTACAGACTTCCATTCAGCTTTAGAAGAAATTCCAGAACTCGTAGAAGAATTCTTCATGTCATCTGTTAAGTATGACGATGATAAATTAGCAGCCTACCATACAGCTTATTTCAATAGTGGTGCTGTTCTCTATATTCCTGATAATGTTGAAATTGCTGAACCAATCGAAGGTATTTTCTACCAAGATAGTGATAGCGATGTGCCGTTTAACAAGCATATTATGATTATCGCTGGTAAAAATTCTAAGATTAGCTACCTTGAACGTCTAGAGTCACGCGGTGAAGGAAGTGCCAAAGCGACTGCTAACATCACTGTTGAAGTGATTGCACGTTCTGGTGCTCAAGTGAAGTTTGCAGCTATTGACCGTCTAGGAGAAAATGTCACTGCCTACATTAGCCGTCGTGGTAAATTAGGCAACGATGCAAGTATTGACTGGGCGATTGGTGTCATGAACGAAGGAAACGTCGTAGCTGACTTTGATAGTGACTTGATTGGTAACGGTAGCCATGCTGACCTTAAAGTTGTAGCTCTTTCAAGTGGTCGTCAGGTGCAAGGCATTGATACTCGTGTAACCAACTATGGTTGCAACTCAATCGGAAATATCCTCCAACATGGGGTTATTCTTGAAAAAGCAACCTTGACCTTCAATGGGATTGGCCACATCATCAAGGGTGCCAAGGGAGCAGATGCCCAACAAGAGAGCCGTGTTCTCATGCTTTCAGACCAAGCACGTTCAGATGCCAATCCAATCCTTTTGATTGACGAAAATGACGTTACTGCAGGACACGCTGCTTCTATCGGTCAGGTAGATCCAGAAGACATGTACTACCTCATGAGCCGTGGTTTGGACAAGGCAACAGCAGAACGTTTAGTTGTCCGTGGTTTCCTAGGATCTGTTATCGTGGAGATTCCAGTCAAGGAAGTTCGTGATGAAATGATTGCGACTATCGAAGAAAAATTGTCAAAACGCTAAGGGGTAGCCTATGTTAGATGTAGAAGCGATTCGCAAGGATTTTCCAATTTTAGACCAGATTGTCAATGATGAACCATTGGTCTATTTGGACAATGCTGCGACGACACAAAAACCACAAGCAGTTCTGGAGAAGATTAATCGCTATTATGAACAGGATAACGCCAATGTTCACCGTGGTGTCCATACCTTGGCAGAACGGGCAACAGCTTCTTATGAAGCCGCTCGTGAAACCATTCGCAAGTTTATCAATGCAGGGTCTACAAAGGAAGTTCTTTTTACTAGAGGAACGACAACTAGTCTTAACTGGGTGGCACGCTTTGCAGAGGAAGTCTTGACTGAGAGAGACCAGGTCTTGATTTCTGTCATGGAACACCATTCTAATATCATTCCTTGGCAGGAAGCCTGCCGTAAGACTGGGGCAGAGCTGGTTTATGTCTATCTCAAGGATGGATCCTTGGATATGGATGACTTACGAGCTAAATTGACTGATAAGGTCAAGTTTGTTTCGCTAGCTCACGCCTCAAATGTTCTGGGTGTGGTTAATCCAATCAAAGAAATTACTCAATTAGCCCACCAAGTTGGGGCTATCATGGTGGTGGATGGCGCTCAGTCTACGCCCCATATGAAGATTGATGTTCAGGACTTGGATGTGGACTTCTTTGCCTTCTCAGGTCACAAGATGGCTGGTCCGACTGGTATCGGTGTCCTTTATGGGAAAGAAAAGTATCTGGAACAAATGTCACCAGTAGAATTTGGCGGCGAGATGATTGATTTCGTCTATGAGCAAACTGCTAGTTGGAAGGAATTGCCTTGGAAATTTGAGGCTGGAACTCCTAATATGGCAGGCGCTATTGGATTTGCTGCTGCAGTGGAGTATCTGGAAAAGATTGGTATGGATGCGATTGAAGATCATGAACAAGAATTGATTGCATACGTATTTCCAAAATTGCAGGCAATCGATGGATTGACCATTTACGGTTCACAGGACTTGGCTCAACGTTCAGGTGTCATTGCTTTTAACCTAGGCGGCCTTCATCCGCATGACCTTGCAACAGCACTTGATTATGAAGGAGTAGCAGTTCGTGCGGGTCACCATTGTGCACAACCCTTGCTCCAATATTTGGAAGTTCCAGCAACAGCTCGTGCAAGTTTTTATATCTACAATACCAAGGCAGATTGCGACAAGTTGGTCGATGCCCTACAAAAGACAAAGGAGTTTTTCAATGGCACTTTCTAAACTAGATAGCCTTTATATGGCAGTGGTAGCGGACCATTCGAAAAATCCACACCATCAAGGGAAGCTGGATGACGCTGAACAAATCAGTCTCAACAATCCAACCTGTGGCGATGTCATCAACCTATCTGTCAAGTTTGATGCAGAGGAACGTTTGGAAGATATCGCTTTTCTAAACTCAGGTTGTACCATCTCGACTGCCTCTGCTAGTATGATGACAGATGCCGTTTTAGGAAAAACCAAGCAAGAAATCTTAGAACTAGCGACTATTTTTTCTGAAATGGTTCAAGGGCAAAAAGATGAACGCCAAGATCAACTTGGCGATGCAGCCTTCTTGTCAGGTGTTGCTAAATTCCCGCAACGGATTAAGTGTGCAACCCTAGCTTGGAATGCCCTTAAGAAAACAATTGAAAATCAAGAAAAACAGTAAGACAAGTTTCTTTTGTACTATGAATTAGTAGAAATGAAGAATGAAAGAAAGGATATTATGGCTGAAGAAAGAGTAGAACCAAAACCAATTGATCTTGGTGAATATAAATTTGGTTTCCATGACGATGTAGAGCCTGTCCTATCGACAGGAAAAGGATTGAATGAAGATGTCATTCGCGAATTATCAGCTGCTAAGGGAGAACCTGAGTGGATGCTAGAATTCCGTTTGAAGTCTTATGAAACCTTCAAAAAAATGCCTATGCAAACTTGGGGAGCGGACTTGTCAGAGATTGACTTTGATGACTTGATTTACTATCAAAAACCATCTGACAAACCAGCTCGTTCTTGGGATGACGTTCCTGAAAAAATCAAAGAAACCTTTGAACGTATCGGTATTCCAGAAGCTGAACGTGCCTATCTAGCAGGGGCTTCTGCCCAATATGAGTCAGAAGTGGTTTACCATAACATGAAGGAAGAATTTGAGAAGTTAGGAATTATCTTTACAGATACAGATTCTGCTCTCAAAGAATACCCAGACTTGTTTAAACAATACTTCGCTAAGCTTGTACCACCAACAGATAACAAGTTAGCAGCCCTCAATTCAGCAGTATGGTCAGGTGGAACCTTTATCTATGTACCAAAAGGAGTTAAAGTGGATATTCCACTTCAAACTTACTTCCGGATCAACAATGAAAATACTGGTCAGTTTGAACGTACCTTGATTATCGTTGATGAGGGAGCAAGCGTCCACTATGTAGAAGGATGTACGGCGCCAACTTATTCAAGCAACAGCTTGCATGCTGCCATCGTAGAAATCTTTGCCTTGGACGGGGCTTACATGCGTTATACAACCATCCAAAACTGGTCTGATAACGTTTATAACTTGGTAACCAAACGTGCTAAAGCTTTGAAAGATGCGACTGTTGAGTGGATTGATGGAAACTTAGGTGCCAAAACAACCATGAAATACCCATCTGTTTACCTTGATGGAGAAGGTGCGCGTGGAACTATGCTTTCGATTGCCTTTGCCAATGCTGGGCAACACCAAGACACAGGTGCCAAGATGATCCACAACGCCCCACATACAAGCTCGTCTATCGTTTCTAAATCCATCGCTAAAGGCGGAGGAAAGGTGGACTATCGTGGACAAGTAACCTTTAACAAAAACTCTAAGAAATCTGTTTCTCACATAGAGTGTGATACCATTATCATGGATGACTTATCAGCGTCAGATACCATTCCATTTAATGAAATTCACAACTCGCAAGTTGCATTAGAGCACGAAGCCAAGGTATCTAAGATTTCAGAAGAACAACTATACTACCTCATGAGTCGTGGTTTGTCAGAATCTGAAGCTACTGAGATGATCGTTATGGGATTTGTAGAGCCCTTCACTAAAGAACTTCCAATGGAATACGCCGTTGAGCTGAACCGCTTGATTAGCTATGAAATGGAAGGGTCAGTTGGGTAAAATTTGATTCTAGGTTTACTCAAAATCAAGGACTTTGAAGATGAACTTGTAACAAAAAGAGACTGAGAAAAAATATTTTAAGAACAGAAAACGCATGATATCAGGTGCAGTTCAAAAAACTTGATATTATGCGTTTTATTGTAGGAAGGTTTGTTGCGTTTTCTCATGAAATAGAGTTTTTCTAACCGCTTTTTACTTTCAGTATACAATATATTGAAATAATATATAAACAAATCTATTAGGAAGATAAATGAATTTCTAAAAATCTTTTAGTAGTCATAGTGCACTATTCTAGTTTCAATAAACTATATTTTTGTGAGGACGAAGTAAGACAATATATAAAATAGTCAGTTCAAGGCAGGATATAATGTTCAAGTTCCTACTAATGGCAAGTATGTCCTTTATTTTGATATCTTTCAAAATCTAACAGACATTCACACTTTGAAGTTCTTCTTCCAAACCATTCAAACTTAAGCATGCTTCACACTGATTTTAATATATCGTGCTCGATGCAGGTTATGGTAGCGAATAAAACTATGTTTTTATTTGTGAATGGTGAAAGATACTGCTTATTCCCTATACCATGTATCAGAAGGAATTGACTTAAAAGCATCAGACTAGCACAGATAACCTAATGAATTGGGAATATATTGAAAACAAAGATTAGTTTATAAGATTTGGAATCGTTTTCTGTCATAATCTTTCAGGAAAGTAGTTGCTAAAAGATGTAAAAATTGATAGAATAATGATTGTCTAAAAAATTTTAAGGAGAATCTATCAAATGGATTTCACATGGGCAATTAAATATGCCACTGAATTTTTGGCCACTGCTCTTTTGATCATTCTTGGAAATGGTGCAGTTGCCAACGTTGAACTTAAAGGTACGAAAGGTCACCAAAGTGGCTGGATCGTTATCGCTGTTGGTTATGGTATGGGGGTTATGATTCCTGCCTTGATGTTTGGTAACGTATCTGGAAACCACATCAACCCAGCCTTCACTCTTGGACTTGCAGTCAGCGGTCTATTCCCTTGGGCACAAGTTGCGCCTTATATCATCGCACAAGTTTTGGGTGCTATCTTTGGCCAAGCCTTGGTTGTGGCAACACATCGCCCATACTACTTGAAAACTGAAAATCCAAACAACATCTTGGGTACTTTCTCAACAATTTCAAGTTTGGATAATGGTTCAAAAGAATCACGCTTTGCAGCAACTGTTAATGGTTTTGTAAACGAGTTTGTTGGTTCATTTGTCCTTTTCTTTGCAGCGCTTGGTTTAACTAAAAACTTCTTTGGTGCTGAACTAGTGTCAAAAGCGCAAGCGGCTATCAATTCTCAAGTTGCTCAAGCAACTACTCAAGGTCAAACCATTCCTCAAGAACAAGTAACAGCAGCACTTGATCAAGCTAAAGAACAAGTAGCACCATTTATGACATCAGGTCTTGGAATTGCTCACTTGGCACTTGGTTTTCTCGTTATGGCCTTGGTAACGTCACTTGGTGGACCTACAGGACCTGCCTTGAACCCAGCCCGTGACTTTGGTCCACGTCTCCTTCATGCTTTCCTTCCAAAATCAGTTCTTGGTGAGCACAAAGGTGATTCAAAATGGTGGTATTCTTGGGTACCAGTAGTAGCACCTATCGCAGCAGCAATTGCAGCAGTAGCTGTTTTCAAATTCCTTTACCTATAAGAAATTGAGTTCTCTATCCATTGTAATGGATTGAAGCAAAGATAAGATCTAGAAAGGGCAAATTTTGTCCTTTCTTTTTTGATATTGCGAATTGTAAAAATCTGTTTTTTGAAGTTGTCAAAGTTTCGAAAATCAAAGGTATTGCATTGGATAAGATTATTATTCTCTCCTAATTTTATGTTGAAACAAGGTAATTGAAGGGCGGTGATTATGAGGCTGGGACAAAAAGATTTTGATTTTAGGAATTCTTTATTATAAATTTTTAAAATCGATAGATTAGCCAAAAAAGCGAACAAGACAGAATTCTGAGTGTCAGATAACTCATTTTGTTCGCTTTTTATATTTAATGTTAGACTTTTATCCTAGACCCAGCCTGAAAGCGAGGAAGAACTAGCTCTAGATTCTTCTCAATGAGTACGCAAAACCTTACTTTAGAAGTAAAAATGTAAGAGATTATAGTGGTGCTTTAATTCTTTTTAGTAACTCAAGAGTGTCTCTATAATCTCTTTAGTAGTTAAGCGCATACAAAAAGTAGGCGATACAATAGTTTACTGCTGTGCTGTTAGTAGGGGTTGATGATCATGTACTCATGAAATCTTTGATTAAGTTGCTTCATGGTTTGGCATGACTTACAACTTGCCTTAAGTATTGAAGTAGAATAGTCTGGTGGACTGTTTTAGCCGGAATTTAGGAATATAATAACAAATGGTAAAAAGGATTAAGAATGATTTTAGCGTTTAGGACTTAGTATGAGAAAAAAAGTTTTCAATATCAAGCAGTTGTGATAAAATGTAATTGTTCCATAGGATTCTTTCTAATGATTGTTTGATTGCTTTTCATTATAGATTTTATGGGATTTTTTCTACATCAAAATAGGCTCCATAATATCTATAAGGGATTTACCCACTATAAATATTATAGAGCCTTTTTTATTAGAATGGCAATTTCCCGGCGAAAGCACCTAGTTTTTTCTTGGTAGTTTCATCGATTTGTTCAAGAGCAGAGTTGATAGCTTGAACAGTCATATCTGAAAGTGTTTCAAGGTCTTCTGGGTCAATGACAGCTGGATTGAAGTCAATGCTGACAACTTTCTTATCGCCAGTTAAGGTCGCTTGGACAAGATCTTGAGCAGATTTGCCAACAAATTGCATAGCAGCAAGTTCTGCTTGGCTTTGTTCCATTTGTTTTTGAAGTTTCTGTGCTTGACGCATCATATTTTGCATGTTCATCATGGTGATTTACTGTTTCCTTTTATCTTATTTTCTTTCCTATTTTATCAATTTTGAGGTTAAAAGTCTAATATTAGTTTAAATTTAAAACATTAAATTGTCTGAAAATTTATTGAAAAATGAGTGAAAACATGATATAATGAAACGTAAAATTAATTCAGGGAGCCTGAACCAATAGGAGTATACAATGAAAAAACTAGGTTTTGTCCTTTTATCTTCAGCCTTGCTATTGACTGCTTGTGCTAATAATCAATCTAAGCAAAGCAACACAAGTGATTCCTCTAAGGTGACAGCCTTGTCTGAAGACAAGCAAAAAATGCTTGATAAGGCCACAGCTGACTATAAGACTTTTGTGCAAGAGCAAATTGATAAACTGTTGACAGATACGGAAGGCTTTGTCAAACTGTTGAAAGAAGGAAAGTTAGAAGAAGCCAAGAAGGTTTATCCACTGATTCGTATGTCTTATGAGCGTTCAGAACCGATTGCTGAGAGTTTTGGTGAGTCAGATGTCAAGATTGACTTCCGTTTGGCAGACTATATGGACGAAAACAAGACAGAAGAAGGTTGGTCAGGTTTCCACCGTATTGAGCGTATCCTTTGGGAAGACAATACAACTAAAGGAACTGAAAGCTATGGCGATCAGTTGGTCAATGATATCAAGGAATTGAAGGCCAAGATTGCAACTGTAGATGTGGATTACAAGGTTATGTTGACTGGGGCAGTTGACTTGCTTAATGAAGTAGCGACAAGTAAGATTACAGGTGAAGAGGAAATTTATTCTCATACAGACTTGTATGACTTCCGTGCCAATATCGAGGGAGCTGAGAAGATTTTCCAACTCTTTAAACCTTTACTTGAAAAATCAGACGCTAACCTAGTTAAAGAATTGGAAGCAGATTTCAAGTCTGTTAATAGTTTGCTGGACAAACACATGACAGACAAGGAACACTATAAACTCTATACTGATTTGACAAAAGAAGATACCAAAGAATTGTCAGAAGCTGTGACAAAACTTGGTGAACCTCTATCACAAATGGGTAAATTTCTTAGTGGAGAATAAGAGTCATGACTGAAAAAGACGAAAAGTTTTTTGAGAAGAAAATGGACCGTCGAGAATTTCTAAAAAAAGCAGGCATTGGAGGGGCTGGTTTAGCGCTAGGACTCTCTGGTGCTTCTGCTTTTTTCGCACCTAAGCTAGGAACTCAGGAAAAAATCTCGTATGGTAATGAAAAAATTGCTTTTTATGGCAAGCATCAAGCTGGGATTAGTACGCCCATGCAAAAAAATATCTATTTTGTTGTCTTGGACTTGCATACGACGGATAAGGATAAGATTATCCAGTTGTTCAAGGATTGGACGGATTATAGTGGCAAATTGGTAGAGGGAGAATTGGTCAAAAAAGACGGCCAGAATACTCTCTTGCCTCCTAGCGATACTGGGGAAACAGTCGGGCTTAACCCGCATCGTTTGACCCTGACTTTTGGTGTGTCTGCAAGTTTCTTGAAAAAGATGAACTTAGAAAACAAGCGTCCTCAAGTGTTCAGAGATTTACCGCCATTCCCTAAAGAGCAATTGCGTGACAAATATACTGGTGGAGATATTGTCATCCAGGCCTGTGCAGATGATGAGCAGGTTGCCTTTCATGCGATTCGCAACCTCATCCGTAAGGGGAGAAATGCCGTTACTCTTCGTTGGAGTCAGTCTGGTTTTGCAGCCATCGGGGATCGAATGGAGACACCGCGTAACCTCTTTGGTTTTAAGGATGGCACAGCAAATCCAACCAAGGAGCAAGACTTTGACCGCGTTATCTGGGCTGATAGTAAGGACTGGATGGAAAATGGATCATATATGGCAGTTCGTCGGATTCAGATGTTTTTAGAGACCTGGGATCGCACTAGTCTTGAAGAACAGGAAAATACTTTTGGACGATATAAGGAAAGTGGTGCCCCCTTCGGTAAGAAAAATGAGTTTGATGAAGTGGATTTGAGTCTCTTACCTGATGATTCGCATGTTCGTTTGGCTAAGGAAGTGGACAAGCCACTTTTGCGTCGTTCTTATTCTTACTCTGATGGGATTGATGAAAAGACTGGCCAGTTCGATACGGGTTTGCTCTTCATTTCTTTCCAGAAGGATCCAGATAACTTTGTTAAGGTTCAAACCAATCTAGGTGCTACAGATAAGATGAATGAATACATTACTCACATCGGTAGTGGACTCTTTGCTTGCTTTGGTGGTGTGGAGAAAGGAGGCTACGTTGGTCAGAAATTATTGGAAGGCTAGAAGCTGGTTATTGGTTTTAGCCCTGTCATTTTTAATCTTTTCACCAGTGGTTGCCCAAGAAAGCTTGAGTTCTTACTTTGTAAAAATCACAGATGCTTCTAAAGTGGTCAAAAATGGCAATCAGTCTGAAGCACAGAATCTCGTTAAAGAGATGGCAACAGACTTCGAAAGAATAGAAGACAGCAATTCTGAGGCTGGTAAAGTCGTCAAGGAAAAGTTATCCCAGTCAGGCGAGATTACTGAAGACAAACTCACCCAACTTTCTTCAGCCTTATTAGCCTTTGAAAAAGAACAAAATCCTGTTGACTTAGATGCGGAGAAAGAAAAATTGGTCAACCGTCTAAGTCCTCGTTTTGAAGCCTTGGAACAAGCCATTGCCTCCAAAGATTTGGAAAAGGTCCGAGAGGCTTTTAAAAAAATGAATTCCACTTGGACTATCAATGAAAGTGTGGTTCGTGACAATAGTACGGCCCATTATGGACGTGTTGAAACAGCTATCTCCTTTCTGCGTAGTAGCATGGAAACCGAACCTACAGATTTTAACTCGATTCAGACTTCCTTTGAGGACTTAAAAAAGGCTATTGATGATTTTGTAACTGGAAAAGAAGTCGCAGAAGCATCTTCTGATTTAAGCCTTAAAGATGGTATTGCCCTCTTGAAGAAGGCTTTGGAACAATTCCAAGCTGGTGACCACGCATCAGGAGCAGCTAGTATGAAGGAATTCATCACTATCTGGCCAACGATTGAGGGTTCTGTCAGCACGACTAATCCTTCCCTCTATACACGAGTGGAAAGCGAAAGCCCTGTGATTATGGTCAAGGGAAGTGAGAAGGACTACCAAGAAAAATTAGAAAAACTGATTGCAGATTTATCACAGATTGATACTAGCGCACGTTACAATGCCTTTGATGCCATGCTCATTCTCTTGAGAGAAGGTGTAGAGGCTCTCTTAATTGTTATGGCCTTGGTTACAACCTTGAAAGCAGCCAAGATGCGTAAAGGACTCAAGTGGGTTTATGGTGGTGCTATAACTGGAATCATGGGCAGTCTGGTCATTGCTTTCATCCTGCAAATTGCCTTTCCAGCAGTAACATCAGGCTCCAATCGTGAAATTATCGAAGGAGCAGTGGGAATTTTTGCAGTAGCTATGATGATTTTGATTGGAATCTGGCTCCACAGCAAATCCTCAGTCAAAAAATGGAATGCTTTTATGGAGTCGCAAATGGAAACAGTGACCAAAACAGGTTCCTTCATTTCCATGTTTGCCCTTAGTTTCCTAGCTGTTTTCCGTGAGGGAGCAGAAACCATTCTCTTTTATGTCGGAATTTTACCAAGAATTTCCAACTTTGAATTTGTCTTGGGCATTTCACTTGCCTTGCTGGTTCTGGTAATTATTGCCCTTATGATGAACAAGGCCAGTCAGTTCTTCTTACCTCATAAGGTCTTCTTTATCCTAACTTGGATGATTTATGCTTTGGCATTCAAGATGCTGGGAGTTAGTATCCATGCTCTTCAGTTGACTAATATGGCACCAAATCACTTGTTAACAGGATTTCCAACTATAGATCTGCTTGGAATTTACCCAAGTTGGGAAGGATTGGCCAGCCAGTTACTCTTTGTCGTTATTGTCTTGATTGTCACTTTCAGACAGGGTGAAAAATAGATGGATAGAAAAGAATTGACAATCGTTGAACATCTGGTAGAATTTAGAAAGAGATTATTGGCAGTGGTCATTTGTTTCTTTTTGGTATTCTGTGTTTCACTGCTTTTTGTAGATCAAATTTACCAGTATGTGACCCAATCTTTTCAGCAAAAGTTGATTGTTTTAGGACCAAATGATATTTTATGGATTTATATTCGTTTGGCTAGTCTGATGGCTTTTACCATCACATTACCTTACACGGTGTATCATATTTGGTCTTTCATCAAACCGGGACTAAAGAAGGAAGAAGCTAGAGCCGTTTTTGCTTATATTCCAGCTAGTTTCCTTTGTTTTCTAGTTGGACTGGCTTTTGGTTTTTACTTTGTAACACCAGCCTTACTTCAGGTTTTATTAGGGTTGGGAGAAGGTCTATTTGAAACGCAGTTAACAGCTCAAAATTATCTGTCCTTTGTTTTTCAAACGACCTTGCCCTTGGCTCTGATTTTTGAATTGCCAGTTATCATTGCCTTTTTGACGTCGATTGGACTCATTGGACCAGAATTATTGACCGCTTATCGCCGATATGCTTATTTTATCTTATTGGTACTTGCAGTCATCTTGACACCAGCCGACTTTGTTAGTGATTTGGCAATGACTGCCCCCTTGATTTTACTCTATGAATTGAGTATTGCTATCAGCAAACACATTATGAAACGCAAGCAGAAAGGAGCGAGAAATGGGAATCTTACGTGATATCGGAGCACCAGGATTGATTATTATCGTTTTAGGAGCTCTCTTAATCTTCGGACCAAAACGATTGCCTGAACTAGGCGAATCAATTGGTAAAATGCTATCCGAATTTAAAAAAGCAGTTAAAGGAACTGAAAATCAAGATAAAGAAGAGTAAATCTGGTCTAATTAAAAAACTTTGTACTCTAGAAAGCATCGTGTGGCTAGCTAGAGTGCAAAGTTTTTTGATTTTTTAGTTAAAATGAGGACTGTATTCTTTATGAATATAAAGTATGATTAAGAGCAGTGGACATTAAAATGATGATTTTGAGTTTTTGTTATTTTTGCTTTGTAGCAAGGTAACATAGTCACTTTTGGTGTGGAATAAGTGGGAAAGAAAAACAGTTCTTTGGGTTTGATCGATAAAGTAAAGCAAGATATATTGCCCGATAATTTTTCCTCTTGTTGGGTACTTACTGTTGATTTTTAGTCCTATTTTTTCATCTGCATCAAAACCAGCTTCAGGAAAGGTTTCTAAACTTTTTAAGCCGTCTAGAATTTTGGCCACAGTATTTTTAGCAGACTGAGGTGATAAAAGAACAGTAGTAATGTAGTCATGAATACTGTCAATTGCCTGACTCACTTCAGTATATAGAATCACTTTATAAGCCATATCGTAGCCTCATATTGTCTAGGGAAGTTCCTTGTCCGGATTCGTATTCTCTTAAGGCGCGTTCAGATTGGGCTTGTAGTTCTTGAATCAATCGCTCACGATGTAAATCTTCTGTGGTTTTTATTGGCAAATCCTGTTCGAGAACAATTTGCTCAATAAAAAGACTAATAGCATCAGTCATGGTCATTCCTTTTTCCTTAATGATAGCTCTAGCTTGTTCCATTGATGACTCATTGATTTTAAAATTGTATTGCTTAGTAAGTGATGTAGTCATGGTATATCTCCAATCTATACTATATATAGCTAGTATATATCTTTAATACTTTTTAAGCAAGCGAAAACTTTGTACTCTGAAAACCATCGCGTGGCTATCGAGAGTGCAAAGTTTTTTTGAGTCTGGAATATGAAAACAGCAGTTAATTTCAAGAAAAAAAGAACAGCTGAAACTGTTCTTTTTATCATTATTTGAGACCGTATTTTTTGTTGAAACGATCCACGCGTCCATCTGCTTGAGTGAACTTTTGACGTCCAGTGTAGAATGGGTGTGAGTCTGATGAAATTTCCACACGGATCAATGGGTAAGTTTCGCCTTCGAACTCAACTGTTTCGTTAGAGCGTTTTGTTGAACCGCTAAGGAATTGGTAACCAGTAGTTGTGTCCATGAAGACAACTGGGCGATATTCTGGATGGATATCTTTTTTCATTTTGCAATATTTCCTTTCTGCCATGGTCTCTTTGCGAGCCATAGATTGTTACTATACTAGTCTATCAGATTCTGAAAAGTTTGGCAAGTATTTTATCAGTTTTTAAGCAAGTTTTTTAACTTTTGGTAGATGATTTCGTTTTCCTCTTGGCTATAGGAATTGGCACCACTTGCTAGAGGGTGGCCTCCTCCATCATGTTCTTTGGCAATTTCATTGATAGGATGGATTTTACTGCGTAAGCGAACACGGTAGTGGCCATCAGCCTGTTCCACAAAAATTCCCCAGAGACTGACACTGTCAATGCGTCCAGGTGCACCGACAATGGCTGCAGTTTCAGCATCGGTAACATTGAATTGTTTCAAGACTTCTTGACTCAGGATAACTCGCGCTGCACCATTTTCATCCACTTCCAGATGGTCGTAGATGTAGCCTTGAAGTTTAGCAATTTTATAGCTCATAGTGTCCATTTTGCGGGTGAGAGCCGCAAAGTCAAAGTTATGTTCTCTCAAATAAGCAGCAAGGCGAAGAGTCCGTGCAGTGGTAGAAGGGTAGAGGAAGCGACCTGTATCACCAATAATTCCTGCAAAGAGCAACTCAGCAGCGCGATCTGACAAGGCCAGTTGGGTTGTTTGGGCAAATAGGGTAATCATCTCACTAGCGCTACTTGAACCAGTATCCACCCAAGATAGGTCACCGTATACATCATCATTTGGATGGTGGTCAATTTTAATGAGAAAATCACCTTGACTATAGCGCTTATCATCGATACGAGCAGTATTCGCCGTATCACAGACGATGACAAGGGCACCTTGGTAGGCACTATCTTGAACAAGATCCATTTCAGCCATCCAAGTAAGAGTTGGTTCATCAAAACCAACGGCTTTGATGGTTTTTTCTGGGAAATGATGTTCCAGCAAGGCTTTCAATCCCACTTGACTTCCCAAGGCATCAGGGTCTGGTTTCATATGACGATGAATGATAATCGTATCGTATTCTTTAATTTTTGCTAAAATATGATGGCAAATATCCATAAATAACCTCAATTCTTTCTCATTTCATTGTAGCACAAGAATTTTTATTTTTAAAATGAAAAAGATGTGATATAATGGAGAAAGATAAATTGAGGAGGACGATATGGCATTAGCAAAAATTGTATTTGCCAGTATGACCGGTAATACCGAAGAAATTGCAGATATTGTAGCAGACAAATTACGTGACTTGGGCTTGGATGTCGATGTTGATGAATGTACAACTGTTGACGCTTCCGACTTCTTGGAGGCAGACATCGCTATCGTTGCGACCTATACTTATGGTGATGGAGAATTGCCAGATGAGATGATGGACTTCTACGAAGACCTAGCAGACCTCAACTTGAATGGTAAAATCTACGGAGTGGTCGGCTCAGGTGATACCTTCTACGATGAATTCTGTAAGGCTGTTGATGACTTTGATCGTGTCTTTGTTTCAACAGGGGCAGAAAAAGGTTCAGAGTGTGTCAAAGTTGATCTTTCTGCCGAAGAAGAAGACATTGAACGCTTGGAACAATTCGCAGAAGAATTGGCTGCTAAAGTAGGATAAGCATAAACGTGCGCTGATGCAATCAATCAGTGCATTTTTCTTATCGTGAGTTAGGATTTTACTAGCCTATTTAGTGGCTTTTTGATACAATAATTCAAATAAAGGAGGAGATTGTATGGATTTAGATATTATTCGGAAAGAAATTGATCAAATCGATGACCAAATTGTCAAACTGCTAGAAGAACGAATGCACTTGGTTGAAGGGGTTGTCGCTTACAAGAAGGCTTCAGGGAAACCGATTTTAGATACCAAGAGAGAAGCAGTTATTTTTGGAAAGGTCAGAAATCGTGTAGAGGACAAGCGTTATCAGGAGACTATTGTCGCGACTTTTTCGGACATACTCAAACGTTCGCGTGATTATCAGGATCAAAATATCAAATGAAAAAAGAACAATTTTATCCGCTAGGAATTTTTCTAGCTGCCATGGTGGGTGGGCTTGTCCGTTACCTGGTTTCTACTTGGTTACCAGCCAGTCCAGGTTTCCCTTGGGGCACTCTCTTTGTCAACTATCTGGGAATTTTCTGCTTGGTTTATCTTGTCAAGGGCTATCTGGTCTATAAGGGGACTAGTAAGGGCTTGGTTTTAGCACTGGGAACGGGTTTTTGTGGAGGTTTAACAACCTTTTCGAGTCTAATGCTTGATGCTGTGAAACTGCTTGATACCGGGCGTTATCTTAGTTTAGTTCTGTATTTGCTTTTGAGCATCGGTGGAGGCCTGCTTTTGGCTTACTATTTGGGGAGGAAGAAATGGTAATCATTTATCTTGCAATTGCTTGTGGTTTCGGAGCCCTAGTACGGTATTTCTTTTCCCGCTATAATCAAGCTTCTAAATTGCCCTTGGGAACGCTTATAGCTAATCTTCTCGGTTGTTTTTTGATTGGCTTATTCTACAATCATGTGGAGTCTAAAGAAGTCTATGCTATTTTGGCAACTGGATTTTGTGGAGGTTTGACAACTTTTTCGACCTTGAATGACGAACTTCAAAGATTGCTAAGTGATAAGAAGGTCTTTTATTCTTACCTGACTTTGAGCTACTTAGGTGGTTTAGTTGCGATTTTTTTAGGAATTTTGCTATAAATTTCTTTACTTTTTTGTAGAAATTTGGTAAACTGTATCTTGTGTGTAATGGACGCACAAAAATACAGTTTATCCGCTGAGGAAGGTTCCTCAAGATTGACAAAGATAGGAGAATAAAATGAATCCATTAATCCAAAGCTTGACTGAAGGTCAACTTCGTACAGATATCCCATCATTCCGTCCTGGTGACACTGTTCGTGTACACGCGAAAGTTGTCGAAGGTAACCGTGAACGTATCCAGATTTTTGAAGGTGTTGTTATCGCACGTAAAGGTGCTGGTATCTCAGAAAACTACACAGTTCGTAAAATCTCTAACGGTGTAGGTGTTGAGCGTATCTTCCCAATCCACACTCCACGTGTTGAAAAAATCGAAGTTGTACGTTACGGTAAAGTACGTCGTGCGAAATTGTACTACTTGCGTGCTCTTCAAGGTAAAGCAGCTCGTATCAAAGAAATCCGTCGTTAATTCGACTAAAAAACTCTGCTTTTTCAGCAGAGTTTTTATCTAGCTCCCTTAGTTCAATGGATATAACAACTCCCTCCTAAGGAGTAGTTGCAGGTTCGATTCCTGCAGGGGGCAGTAATTAGATATGAAAAACCGCTCAGCCGAGCGGTTTTCGTTTTTCACTTTTACAGTACCCATGTATGGATGGCATGGGCTACGCCGGATTCGTCATTTGTTTTGGTGATGTATTTGGCGATTTTTTTGAGTTCTGGATTTCCGTTTTCCATGACAACGGGGTTTCCAACGACTTTCAGCATGGCACGGTCATTTTCTTCGTCTCCGATAGCCATGGTTTCATCTTTGGTCAGTCCTAGTCTTTCAGCTAGGTGGGTAATAGCTGAGCCCTTGTCTACATTCTTTTTAAGGAGTTCGAGGTAGAAGGGAGCTGATTTGTTGATGGAGTAGCGTTCGTAAAATTCGACTGGAATTTTTTCAATCGCAGCATCGAGAATTTCTGGTTCATCGATAAACATACACTTGACGATTTCCTTGCCAGCCATTTCTTCAGGTGTGCGGTAGAAGATAGGCATGCTGACGAGGGTTGATTCGTGAACTGTGTATTTTCCGATATTGCGATTGGCAGTATAGATACCATCCTTGGTAATGGCATGCATGTGGACACCGAGTTTACGACTGAGAAATTCCATATCCAGATAATCCTCATAGGTCAAGGATTCGCTGATAATCTCATGGCCAGTAGCAGTTTCTTGGACAAGGGCACCGTTGAAGGTCACGACATAGTCACCTTCATCTCTCAACTGCAGATCGTCCAGAAGTTTGGCAACACCTGCGATAGGGCGGCCAGTTGCAATCACGACTTTGACACCAGCTTCTTTGGCATCTTGGATGGCAGAAAAGACTTCAGGAGTGATTTCCTTTTGGCTGTTAACAAGGGTTCCGTCAATATCGACGGCGATTAGTTTAATACTCATAAATTTCCTCTTCTAGTTTTTATTTGGGGTAAAATGATCGTTCTCAATCAAGTGTAAAAATTGCTGGGTAATGCTTGCGAAGATGCTGTTTTGGTCTAACATTTCTTTTGGGAAATAAAAACGATTATCTCCGTGGCGACTTCCAGCAAGGGATTGGACGATAGGAGACAGGCTAGAGAGTTCGGCCAGTTCTCCATTTTTTTGTAAAATCTCAATCTGTGTCCGCGGATTTTCAGATTCGGGACGATAGATATCATAAGGGAGGTCGAAGTTCTTATGAATGGCAGTGTAGTAGTCGGTATCAAAGCCGATGTCCTCAACCAATTTTCTCATGCTAGCGAGTTGGTCTTGGTCTTCTTGTGAAAAGGTAATGGATTTAAAGACCTTGCGGTTGACAAAGCGTTGCGACAGGTCTGCAAGAATCTTATCAGGACTGGTCATCCAGAGTTGGAAGTAGGTATTCATCACACCATCATCCAGAGCTAGATAATCAGACAAGGTCACATTTTTTTCAAAGAAAGGCAGGAGATGTGGAGAAGTTCGTGCAAAGAAATCTTTGTTTTTAGGATAGAGTTCCTTGGCGCGTTTGAGGAGATTCTGTAGGAGAACTTCCATGGCGCGTGTTGCTGGGTGGAAATAAACCTGCATGTACATCTGGTAGCGACTGAGGACGTAGTCTTCGATGGCGTGCATGCCATTGCGCTGAAAGGCGATACCATTTTCGATAGGACGAATGACTCGGAGGATGCGAGTCAGGTCAAATTCTCCATAGGATGCTCCTGTAAAATAGGAGTCGCGCAAGAGATAGTCCATACGGTCCGCATCAATCTGACTAGAAATGAGTTGCACAACCTGCTTGTTAGGGTAGGTATGGTCTATGACACTGGCTACCTTTTTTGGAAAGTCAGGCGCTACTTGTAGCAGGACTTGGTGAATCTCTGTCTCAGGACTTTGAATAATCTCTTGAGTAATCGCCTCATGGTCTGTATCAAAGAGATGTTCAAAAGTATGGGAGTAGGCACCATGCCCAAGGTCATGTAGGAGGGCAGCGGTCATGGTCAAGAGAGACTCAGCAGGATTCCATTCTTCAGGATATTTTTCTTCAAAAATCTCCGTGATGCGTCGAGCAATCTCATAGACTCCTAGACAGTGAGAGAAGCGACTGTGTTCCCCGCCGTGGAAGGTATAACTGGAAGTTCCTAGTTGCTTGATACGACGCAAACGCTGAAATTCTTTTGTATTAATCAAGTCATAGATTATTTGGTTATTGACATGGATGTAGTTGTGAACTGGGTCACGGAATACTTTTTCGTTCATATGACCATTATAGCAAAAAGCTAGAGTTTTTGGTAAAATAGTAGGACAAGAGACAAGAAAGAGGACCTGATGTGAAGATTCGGATGCGAAATACGATTCAGTTTGATGAGCAGTTGGAAGTGATTGACCAGCTTTATGACGTGGAAGTGCATGAAAAAGGAGATTATAGCTACCTGCTTTTTTATAATGAGGAAAAGGAAAAAGTGGTGATTAAATTTCATGGTCAAGAACTTGTGATGAGTCGATTTTCCAATCCCAAGACCATTATGCGCTTTCTAAAGGATAGCGATAGTTTAGCCTATATTCCTACACCCATGGGCATGCAGGAGTTTATTATCCAAACGAATCGCTACCAAGTGGATGGACAAAAGATTTATTTAGACTATCAACTACAAAACCAAGAGGGACATCCCTTTGCCAGCTATCAATTGGAAATTACTTGGGGCTAGTCTCTTGGTTTTTCAAATTTTAGCTAGCTATCTTCTTGGATTGGCTTCCTAATGTGGTAGATTAGGCTAATTTTTGGTATAATAAAAGTTATGGAAATCGAAAAAACCAATCGTATGAATGCGCTCTTTGAATTTTATGCAGCGCTTTTGACAGACAAGCAAATGAACTACATAGAGCTCTACTACGCTGATGATTATAGCCTTGCTGAGATTGCTGAGGAGTTTGGTGTCAGTCGTCAGGCTGTCTATGATAATATCAAACGGACAGAAAAGATTCTGGAAGATTATGAGATGAAATTGCACATGTACTCGGACTACATTGTCCGTAGTCAAATTTTTGACCAGATTTTAGAGCGCTATCCCAAGGATGACTTTCTGCAGGAGCAGATAGAAATTTTAACAAGCATTGATAATAGAGAATAAGAGGAAGAAAAATGGCATTTGAAAGTTTAACAGAACGTTTGCAGAACGTCTTTAAAAATCTACGTAAAAAAGGAAAAATCTCTGAATCTGATGTCCAAGAGGCAACCAAAGAGATTCGCTTGGCCTTGCTTGAGGCTGACGTTGCTTTACCAGTTGTGAAGGACTTTATTAAGAAAGTTCGTGAGCGTGCAGTCGGACATGAGGTCATTGATACCCTTAATCCAGCGCAACAGATTATCAAAATCGTTGATGAGGAACTGACAGCCGTTCTAGGTTCTGATACGGCTGAGATTATCAAGTCTCCTAAGATTCCTACAATCATCATGATGGTCGGTTTGCAGGGGGCTGGTAAAACAACCTTTGCAGGTAAATTGGCCAACAAACTCAAGAAGGAAGAAAATGCCCGTCCTTTGATGATTGCGGCGGATATTTATCGTCCTGCTGCCATTGATCAGCTTAAGACCTTGGGGCAACAGATTGATGTTCCTGTCTTTGCACTTGGAACAGAAGTTCCAGCTGTTGAGATTGTTCGTCAAGGTTTGGAACAAGCCCAAGCCAATCACAACGACTATGTCTTGATTGATACGGCAGGGCGTTTGCAGATTGATGAGCTTTTGATGAATGAGCTTCGCGATGTGAAAGCCTTGGCTCAGCCAAATGAAATCCTGCTTGTCGTTGATGCCATGATTGGTCAGGAAGCGGCTAATGTAGCGCGTGAGTTCAATGCTCAGTTAGAAGTCACTGGGGTGATCCTTACTAAGATTGATGGGGATACTCGTGGTGGTGCGGCTCTATCTGTTCGTCACATTACTGGTAAACCAATCAAGTTCACTGGTACAGGTGAAAAGATTACGGACATTGAAACCTTCCACCCAGACCGTATGTCTAGCCGTATCCTTGGCATGGGGGATATGCTCACTTTGATTGAGAAAGCTTCTCAAGAATACGATGAGCAAAAAGCCCTTGAAATGGCTGAGAAGATGCGTGAAAACACCTTTGATTTCAATGATTTCATCGATCAGTTGGATCAGGTGCAAAACATGGGTCCAATGGAAGACTTGCTCAAGATGATTCCAGGTATGGCCAATAATCCAGCACTTCAAAACATGAAGGTGGATGAGCGTCAGATCGCTCGCAAACGCGCCATCGTATCCTCTATGACGCCTGAAGAGCGTGAAAATCCAGATTTGTTAAATCCAAGCCGTCGCCGTCGTATCGCTGCTGGTTCTGGAAATACCTTTGTCGAAGTTAATAAATTCATCAAGGACTTTAACCAGGCTAAACAACTCATGCAAGGTGTTATGTCTGGTGATATGAACAAGATGATGAAGCAGATGGGAATCAATCCAAACAATCTTCCTAAAAATATGCCAAATATGGGAGGAATGGATATGTCTGCCCTTGAAGGCATGATGGGACAAGGTGGTATGCCTGACTTGTCAGCTCTCGGAGGAGCAGGAATGCCAGATATGAGCCAGATGTTTGGTGGCGGACTTAAAGGTAAAATCGGTGAATTTGCCATGAAACAGTCTATGAAACGCATGGCGAATAAAATGAAGAAAGCTAAGAAGAAACGTAAGTAAAACAAAGGAAGGTCACAGGGCTTTCCTTTTTTGGAAAGAATTTTTTATTTTAATATTAAAAAAATCCACTCAGTTGTCTGAGTGGATTTGATGTGTTTAGACTCTTAGTCTTTATTTTCGTATGGCAAGATCAAATTCAAGATGATTCCTGTCATAGCTGATAGGGCAGTTCCTGAAAGGGTAACTGGACCGAGTTTAAGGATAGCTCCTCCAAGTCCAAGAACCAACATAGCACTTGCTATGATGAGATTACGCATTTGACCGAAATCAACACGTTCTTTGATCAAGACTTTCAAACCGTTGCTGGCGATAACACCATAGAGAAGGATTGACATACCACCAAGTACAGCGTTTGGAATAGTTGAAATCAAGGCAGTGAATTTACCAAGGAAGCTAAGGGCAATCGCGATGAAGGCTGCGTTACGGATAACTGAGACAGAAGCGATACGAGTCATACCGATAACCCCTGTGTTTTCTCCATAAGTTGTATTGGCTGGTCCACCAAGGAAGGCAGAAACAGAAGTTGCGATACCGTCACCAAGAAGTGTATGGTGAAGGCCTGGTTCTTTCAAGAATTGACGACCACAGATTTGACCCAAAACAGTATGGTCTCCGATATGTTCAGAAATTGTTACGATAGCGATTGGCAAGATGGCAATAGTTTCTGGACCAAAGTAAAGATTGTACTCTTTAAAGGCACCACCAGTGCTAAATGGCAAGTAGAAACCAGGAATTTCAAACCAGTCAGCTTTAAGAACTGGTGTAAAGTCAACTAGCCCAAGAGCTAGAGCGAAGAGGTAACCACCGATAATGGCAAAGAGGAACGGAATGATTCGTAGGAAGCCTTTTCCTTTTGTATTGATAAAGGCAGCAATCAAGAAAGTAACAACCGCTACAAGAGCATTTTTCCAATTTCCGTCCGCTACAAGACCAGCGTTAGTAACTGCTGAACCTGCAAGTCCAAGACCGATAACGATGATCATAGGTCCGATAATGATTGGTGGTAAGAGTTTATCAATCCATTTTGTGCCTGCGAAACGAACACCAGCAGCAACAAGGACGTAGACCAAACCAGTCAAGATAACCCCTGTTTGGGCAGCAGATACATCACCACCCATTTCTTTCATAGCCAGTGACATAGCTGTGATAAAGGCAAATGAAGAACCTAGATAAACTGGAACTCTAAAACCAGTTGAAATCATGTAGATGAGTGTTCCAACACCTGAAGCAAAAAGGGCAACAGATACAGGCATTCCCAAAATCAATGGTACCAAGATAGTCGCCCCAAACATGGCGAAAACGTGTTGGAAACTAAGGAGAATTCCTTTTCCAGCCGAAGGACGTTGGTCAACGTCTAGTAACAAATCAACAGTTGATTCTTGTTTCATATAAACCTCACTTTTGGGCATCAAAAAAGAGCCCATTATTTTACAGCAATAGGCCCTCAGAGTAAGACTTCTTTAAAATCTAGACTTTAAAGAGTTTCAAATATTTCTGCGTCTTCGTCACCTCACGGGATGACATTAAAAACCTTTGCTTGTGATAGTATAGCAGAAATTACAAACTTTGTAAATATTTTTTTACTAAAAAATTTAAAGCGGGCGTTTATTTGGCATGCCAGCCTTTCTTGGATATTTGTTGGGCGTTTCTTTTTTCTTTTCTACCACTGTGATATAACGCGGATCTCCATTTGGTAGGGCGTAGCTAAGATTGTCTTCGACTTTACTAAAAAGGAGGTTGAGAGCATTCTTAGCTTCAAGTAACTCCTCAGGCGCATTGCTGGCCTTGAGTGCTAATAGTTTGCCACTAACTTTAAGGTAAGGAATTGTCAATTCAGATAGGACTTGCATACGGGCAACCGCACGAGCCGTTACAAAATCATACTGAGCACGGAAGTTCTTGTCTTGGGCAAAGTCTTCTGCACGTCCATGGTAGAAGTGGACACCGTCCAAATCCAGTTCTTGAGCCAACAGTTGGAGGAAGTTGATGCGCTTGTTGAGAGAATCAATGATGGTCACATCTAACTGAGGATAGAGGATTTTCATTGGTAGACTAGGAAATCCTGCCCCGGCTCCAATATCAAGCAATTTGATATTTTCATTGGGAATCAAGCCTTGCAGAATAGGTGCAATCGAATCGTAAAAGTGTTTGAGATAAACTTCATCTTTGTCTGTAATAGCCGTCAAATTAATCTTTTCATTCCACTCGACCAAGAGCTCAAAATAACGTTCAAATTGTTTTTTTTGCTGGTCCGAAAGTGGAAGATTTTGCTCGGCAAGCAAGTTGTAAAATGTTTCTGGTTTCATAGTGTTTTCCTTCTTTAGTATCATCTTATTTTACCACAATCATTAAAAATTTGATATACTGGTACTAATCTAAAAGAAGAAAGGACTTATATCATGATTTGGATTATTCTAGGAGTGTTAGCTCTTGTTGTTATTTTTGTGATTGTTAGCTATAACGGTTTGGTTAAAAATCGTATGCAAACAAAGGAGGCTTGGAGCCAGATTGATGTTCAGTTGAAACGTCGAAATGATCTCTTGCCAAACTTGATTGAGACTGTAAAAGGTTACGCTAAATATGAAGGTTCTACCCTTGAAAAGGTGGCAGAACTACGTAACCAAGTGGCGGCAGCAACGTCACCAGCAGAAGCTATGAAAGCTAGTGATGCCCTCACTCGTCAGGTTTCAGGTATTTTTGCAGTTGCAGAAAGCTATCCAGATTTGAAAGCTAGTGCCAACTTTGTTAAATTGCAAGAGGAGTTGACCAATACAGAAAATAAAATTTCTTACTCTCGTCAACTTTACAACAGTGTTGTTAGCAATTACAATGTAAAATTAGAAACTTTCCCAAGCAATATTATCGCTGGAATGTTTGGATTTAAAGCAGCAGATTTCCTTCAAACACCAGAAGAAGAAAAGGCAGTTCCTAAAGTTGATTTTAGCGGTTTAGGTGACTAAGATGTTGTTTGATCAAATTGCAAGCAATAAACGAAAAACCTGGATTTTGTTGCTGGTATTTTTCCTACTCTTAGCTCTGGTTGGCTATGCGGTTGGTTACCTCTTTATGCGATCTGGGCTTGGTGGTTTGATTATCGCACTGATTATTGGCTTTATCTATGCCTTGTCCATGATTTTTCAATCGACAGAGATTGTCATGTCCATGAACGGGGCGCGTGAAGTTGATGAGCAAATGGCACCAGATCTCTACCATGTAGTGGAAGATATGGCTATGGTGGCTCAGATTCCTATGCCCCGTGTTTTCATCATTGATGATCCAGCCTTAAATGCCTTTGCGACAGGTTCTAACCCTCAAAACGCAGCGGTTGCTGCGACTTCAGGTCTCCTAGCTATCATGAATCGTGAAGAACTAGAAGCTGTTATGGGACATGAGGTTAGTCACATTCGTAATTACGATATTCGTATTTCGACTATTGCCGTTGCCCTTGCTAGTGCTATTACCATGCTTTCTAGTATGGCAGGTCGTATGATGTGGTGGGGTGGAGCAGGTCGCAGACGAAGTGACGATGACCGAGATGGAAATGGCTTAGAAATCATTATGCTTGTGTTTTCTCTACTAGCTATTGTGCTGGCACCTCTTGCTGCAACCTTGGTGCAACTAGCTATTTCTCGTCAGAGGGAATTCCTAGCTGATGCTTCCAGTGTCGAGTTGACACGCAATCCTCAAGGAATGATTAATGCCCTACGTAAGCTGGATAATAGCGAGCCGATGCATCACCATGTCGATGATGCCAGTAGTGCACTTTATATCAATGATCCCAAGAAAGGTGGAGGGTTCCAAAAACTCTTTTATACCCACCCACCTATCTCAGAACGGATTGAACGTTTGAAACATATGTAATACTCTTCGAAAATCAAATTCAAACTGCGTCAGCTTCGCCTTGCCGTATATATGTAACTGACTTCGTCAGTTCTATCCACAACCTCAAAACAGTGTTTTGAGCAGCCTGCGGCTAGTTTCCTAGTTTGCTCTTTGATTTTCATTGAGTATAAAAATGTGACTATACAATCCTAAAAAATGAGCATTCTCGTAGTTGGAGATGCTCATTTTCTTATATAAGGAACTCAAAAATCAGTTTGCTACGATACAACTTAGAATTTCTTTAGGAAACTTCGTTCAGAACACATGATATATCAAAGAAGAATCTAGAATCTATGCAAAATGTAAGATGGCAACTGATCTCGTTTTTCGCAAATTAGAGAATATTTTTGGTGAGCTCAGAGTGTGTGTTAGAGACAAGTAGGCCAGCGTATTAGAGATAGAACTCATTTTCATGAGCATGTATTTTACAAAATTGTTCATGAATTCAATCTACAAATTAGCTATTCAAAAAACGCACAGTGATTTCAGCTTGATTGTGAGCAAAGCTGAAATCACTGTGTGCTTTTAGTTAGAAGTTAGTTTTTGTCCAGCCTCTTTTATAGGCGATTTCGGAAAACTTCATACATAAGAATGGCTGCAGCAACACTGGCATTGAGGCTTTGAACATGTCCATTCATAGGTATGGTAATCATTTCATCGACCTGTTTTTTAATATTGCTAGAGATGCCTTTCCCTTCATTTCCGATGATGAGGGCGATTTTCCCTTTTGTATTCCACTTGTGGCAAGGAGTACCGTTCATATCCGTTCCAAAGGTCCAGAAACCTTCATCCTTGAGTTTGTCCAGAGTTTGGCTCAGATTGGTCACTCGGGCAATCGGAACGTGTTCAATAGCACCTGTGGCCGTTTTAGCAACGACAGGAGTAACTCCGACAGCACGGTGTTTGGGAATGATGACACCTGAAACATTGGTCGCATCAGCTGTTCGCAAAATTGAGCCCAGATTATGGGGATCAGTTAGACCATCCAGAATCAATAGTAGTGGATTCTCTTCTTGGCGTGTTTTGGCAAGGATGTGATCCAGCTCGCTATAGGCAAATTCGGACACTCGTAGAACAAAACCTTGGTGGACAGCACCTTCAGTCATTTCAGAGAGGGATTTTTTTGAAGTCCAAGAAATGGATACCTTTTTTTCTGTAGCCAGTTCTTTGACTTTCTCAACATTCTTACCTCGGAGATCTTCTTGGAGGTAAAGTTTGTTTCCTGTGTTTGCAAGGAGGGCTTCGGTAACGGCGTGGACGCCATAGACAATATCATTTGTTTTCATGCATCTATTATAACACAAAACCCCGTCTTGCAACGGGATTTTCTTTATTCCAGAATCAGTAAACCATCTTTAACTGCAAATGGGTCTTTTTCATTGATACGATCGTAAAACATGATTCCGTTAATGTGGTCAATTTCATGCTGAACAACGATGGAGTTATAGCCTTTTAGTTTGATGCGGTGTTTTTCTCCATCTTTGTCAAAGTAGTCAACAGTAACGCGAGCATGGCGAACAACATAGCCAGGCACATTGCGATCAACAGACAGGCACCCTTCTCCTTCGCCAAGAGCAGCGTCTTGAACCGAGTGAGAGACGATTTTTGGATTGTACATAATAGCTTGCAAATCGTAGGCTTCCTCTGGAGTTTTTCCTTCTTCAACAATATTTGGCACTAAAACAGCGATAATGCGTTTTGAGATATCCAATTGGGGAGCAGCAAGTCCAACCCCACCTCGTAGCCCCATCTTTTCAGCCATGACAGGATCTTGGGAATGTTTGAGGAATTGCATCATCTTTTCACCGAGAATGATTTCCTGGTCAGATAGAGGGAAAGTAACTTCCTCAGCAACCGCGCGTAGAGTCGGGTTCCCTTCGCGGATAATATCGTTCATATCAATTAAGTGAGCAGCTTTTGTAATACGTTCTATAGCAGACATTTTCTCTCCTTTCATTACCTCTACATGATATCACAAAATGACAAGGATTGAAAGTATTACAGCCTTTAGGATTTACAGAAAATAGATAGGAAGTTCAATTCAATTGTGAAAGAATTGCTTATCTGTGATATAATAAAAAGAAAAGGCTTGCATAAGAAAGTAGGGAGAATAAAGATGCAAAGAAGACAAGAGAGACATAAACGTGGACCAGTTTTTCGTTTTGTGAAAGGTTTAGTCAACTTTTTTAGACGTTATCGTAAGTGGAGCAACAAGGGATTTGTGGCGGTACTCTTGCTAGCAGTTGCTTTATCAATGGGCTTGGTCTTGTTGTTTGAAAGCTTCCAAGGCATGCCTATGACCAGTCAAAAACGAGATACTACTTCTCAAGAAGGAACTAAGAAAAAGTCTCAGGAGCAGGAAGAGGAAAAAACTGCTAGAATTATGGCTCATGGTGATTTGCTTTATCATGATATTCTTTACTTTTCAGCAAAAAAGGATGATGGAACGTATGATTTTCATGAGAATTTTGAGTATGTGACACCTTGGCTTAAGCAAGCCGACTTAGCTATCGGTGACTTTGAAGGAACCATTAATAAGGATCATTATTTAGCAGGTTATCCTCTCTTTAATGCTCCTGCTGAAGTTATGGATGCCATTAAGGATGCAGGTTATCATGTGCTAGATTTGGCTCATAATCATATTTTGGATTCGCAAATTGAGGGGGTTATTTCAACGGCAAATGCTATTGAAAAAGCAGGAATAACACCAATTGGAGTTTATACGCATGAGCCACGTGATCAGGCTCCGCTGGTTATTAAGGAAGTGAATGGTATCAAGGTTGCGCTTTTGGCTTATTCTTATGGATTTAATGGAATTGAGCAAAATATTTCTCAAGAGGATTATAATCACTATCTTTCAGACTTAGATGAGAATAAGATGAAATCTGAAATTGAACGAGCGGAAAAGGAAGCAGATATCACCATTATCATGCCGCAAATGGGTGTTGAGTATCGAATAGAACCGACTGAAGAGCAAAAAGCTTTGTACCATAAGATGATTGATTGGGGAGCAGATATTATCTTTGGAGGGCATCCACACGTAGTTGAACCGTCTGAAATTGTTGAAAAAGATGGGGATAAGAAACTCATTATCTATTCAATGGGGAACTTCATTTCAAATCAACGAATTGAGACCATGGAAGGTGTGGAAAATGCTAAGTGGACTGAACGTGGTGTTCTTATGGACGTGACTATTAAGAAGAAGGATGGAAAAACAATTATCGGAACAGCTAAAGCTCATCCTACTTGGGTTAATCGAACACCAAAGGGAACCTTTTCACCAGAAGGCTATCCTTTATATCATTATCAAACCTATATCTTAGAAGATTTTATCGAGGGTGGTAGTCATCGTGACCAGTTAGATGAAGCGACTAAGGAACGAATTGATACAGCCTATAAAGAAATGAACGAACATGTGGGATTGAAGTGGGACTAGCTTGAATCCAGAGGAAAGAAAATGATGATTAAAGTAATTGCGACAGATATGGATGGGACCTTGCTGGATGCTAGAGGCCAGCTTGATCTCCCACGATTGGAAAAGATTTTAGATCAGTTGGATCAAAGCGGTATTCGTTTTGTCATCGCGACGGGCAATGAAATTCACCGCATGAGGCAACTACTGGAGCACTTGGTCAATCGAGTGGTTCTGGTTGTTGCCAATGGTGCTCGTATTTTTGAAAATAATGAACTGATTCAGGCTCAGACTTGGGATGATGCCATTGTCGATAAGGCTTTGGTTCATTTCAATGGTCGAGCGTGTCAGGACCAGTTTGTTGTAACGGGGATGAAGGGTGGTTTCGTCAAGAAAGGTACGATTTTTACAGATCTTGAAAGTTTTATGACTCCAGAAATGATTGAAAAATTCTACCAACGGATGCATTTTGTGGATGAGTTAACCTCTGACCTCTTTGGTGGGGTTCTCAAGATGAGTATGGTTGTTGGTGAGGAACGTTTGAGTTCGGTTTTGGAAGAAATCAATGACCTCTTTGATGGTCGTGTTCGGGCTGTATCGAGTGGCTATGGGTGCATTGATATCCTTCAAGCTGGAATTCATAAAGCATGGGGCTTGGAAGAATTACTCAAGCGCTGGGACTTGAACCCCCAACAAATCATGGCTTTTGGTGACAGTGAAAATGATGTTGAAATGCTTGAAATAGCTGGAATTGCCTATGCGATGGAAAATGCTGATGACAAGGTCAAAGCTGTGGCGACTGCTCTAGCGCCAGCCAACAGCCAAGGAGGAGTTTACCAAGTCTTGGAAAACTGGTTAGAAAAAGGAGAATGAAGTGGCAGTACAGTTATTAGAAAATTGGCTCCTAAAGGAACAAGAAAAAATCCAAACCAAATATCGTCACTTAAATCAGGTTTCTGTTGTAGAACCAGATATTCTCTTTATTGGGGATTCCATTGTCGAATACTACCCTCTGCAGGAGTTGTTTGGAACTGCAAAGACGATTGTCAATCGAGGCATTCGAGGTTATCAGACAGGGCTGTTGCTAGAGAACCTTGATGCTCATCTATATGGTGGAGCAGTAGATAAAATTGTCCTTCTGATTGGGACGAACGATATCGGAAAGGATGTTCCTGTGAATGAGGCTCTCAATAATCTCGAAGCTATCATACAATCCATTGCTCGCGATTACCTATTAACAGAGATAAAATTGCTTTCCATTTTGCCAGTCAATGAGGGAGAGGAGTATAAGCAGACGGTCTATATCCGCGCGAATGAAAAGATACAGGAGTGGAATCAAGCCTATCAAGAGCTTGCTTCTGCCTATATGCAGGTGGAATTTGTGCCAGTATTTGATTGTTTGACAGACCAAGCAGGTCAACTCAAAAAAGACTACACAACTGATGGACTGCATCTCAGTGTTGCCGGTTACCAGGTTTTGACCAAATCCTTGAAAAACTATCTTTTTTAGTTAGTTGATTTCCTTTTTGCATTTTTGAGTTAGATAAGGTATAATGGTTTTATTGTCTTTTGGGGTCGTTACGGATTCGACAGGCATTATGAGGCATATTTTGCGACTCGTGTGGCGACGTAAACGCTCAGTTAAATATAACTGCAAAAAATAACACTTCTTACGCTCTAGCTGCCTAAAAACCAGCAGGCGTGACCCGATTTGGATTGCTCGTGTTCAATGACAGGTCTTATTATTAGCGAGATACGATCAAGTCTTGTCTAGCGACTTGATAAGAGATTGATAGACTCGCAGTTTCTAGGTTTGAGTTATGTGTCGAGGGACTGTTAAACTAATACATAACCTATGGTTGTAGACAAATATGTTGGCAGGTGTTTGGACGTGGGTTCGACTCCCACCGGCTCCATTATTCCTTTGCATTCCTTGGTAAAACGTTGTTAAATCAACGTTTTTTTATTATGTGACTTTCAGTCCGTCTCGCTCCGCTAGGTGCGAGACAAATAAACCACCCGCTATGCGGGTGCGCGTCGAAGGTTATACCAAAAAACTCCAAACGCGATACAATAAAGGTGTTCAAGCCAATTGTAAAGCGAAAGGAGAAAAATATGGCACAAAAGGCACATAGTTTATCACACACAAAGTGGATGTGTAAATATCACATTGTGTTCACCCCTAAGTATAGACGAAAAGTCATCTATAATCAATATCGAAGTAGTTTGGGAGAAATATTTCATCGTTTGTGCAGTTATAAAGGTGTTGAGATTATCGAAGGTCATTTAATGCCTGATCATGTACATATGTTGGTAAGTATTCCACCGAGGATAAGTATTTCAAGTTTCATGGGGTATTTAAAAGGTAAAAGTGCACTCATGATGTTTGATAAACACGCCAACCTCAAGTATAAGTTTGGGAATCGGCATTTCTGGGCGGAAGGTTATTATGTGAGTACAGTAGGGCTTAATGAAGCCACAATTAAGAAATATATTCAAGAGCAGGAAAAGCATGATATAGCACTAGATAAATTGAGTGTAAAAGAATATGAGGATCCCTTTAGGGATAGTGGCAAGTAATACTAAAGCCTCTTTAAGAAGCAAGTGACGAGTCAAGAGCAATGAGGTTTGAACAACGTGAAAGAGGCTGGGACAAAAAGATTTTGATTTTAAGAATTCTTTATTATAAATTTTTAAAATCGATAGATTAGAAAAAAAAAGCGAACAAGACAGAATTCTGAGTGTCAGATAACTCGTTTTGTTCGCTTTTTATATTTAATGTTAGACTTTTGTCCCAGCCTCTTTTTGCATGGTTGCGATAGTCTTGGTAAAATAGAATTGCTTAATAAACCATTTAGAAAGGCTATCCCATGCATATTCACTATAACACAAATCAAATAACTTTACCACTAGAAATCCGTTCCTTCTTGCCACAAGATCATCTCGTCTTTACTATTGAAAAAGTGGTAAATACCTTGTAAGATAGTCACTTCCATACCTTCTATCACGCCTTTGGTCGTCCGTCTTATCACCCTAAAATGCTTTATCTACTCTTCTATTTGCCTATTCACAAGGGATTTTCTCTGGTCGAAAAATTGAAAAAATGATGATTGAAAATCTGGCTATGCAGTACCTAACAGGACAGTTGCTTGTCAGCTACCGCACAATCAATCGGTTTCGTGTCGCTGAAGGGATGGAAGAACTCATTCGTAATCTTTTCATTGACCTCAATCTTCGTTTAAAAATGGAAGAGTTAGTGACCTTAGATTGTCTGTTTATTGACGGGACTAAGATTGAATCTAATGCCAACAAGTATAGTTTCGTGTGGAAGAAAGCAACGGATAAGTTTTCCTCCAAACTTCAAGAACAGATACAGGTCTATTTTCAAGAAGAAATCATCCCCCTTATCCATCAGGCTATTAAGCTGGATGAAGAAGAACCAATTTCTTCAGAGCAGTTGCTTGCATTCGCTCAAGTCCTTGAAGAAGAATTGGCAAAACTGAACCAGGACATTGAGGAGACACCCGTTAAAGGGAAGGATGAGCGTAAAACCCAACGTCGTAAACTCAAGAAAGTCTTGCGTAAAGTCAAGGATGATTTTTCAGTACGTGCTGAAAAATATGAGAAGTATCAAGAAACTTTTGAAGGTCGCAACAGTTTTTCCAAAACCGATACAGATGCCACTTTTATGCGCATGAAAGAAGACCATATGAAAAATGACCAACTCAAGGCTGCATATAATCTTCAAATCGCTACTGAAAACCAATTTGTTCTTCACTATGATGTATTCTCAAATCCAACAGACACCAAGACTCTTCTGCCATTCCTTGAAACCTATCCACATGAATTGAAGACAGTTGTCGCAGATGCTGGATATGGAAGTGAAGAGAACCTTCTTCATTTAGATGAAAAGGAAGTGAAGCATCTGATTAAATATGCCATGTTTGATAAGGAACAGAGAAGAGGGTATAAACAGTCAGCTAGAAACTTAGCGAATTGGCACTATGATGATAAGGAGGATAGCTACACACATCCTGATGGCTGGTGTATCGTTTTCACCATATCAAACATCAGAAAACACAGACGGACTTTCAACAGGAAATCAAGGTTTACTACGCTGATGAACCTGAATCATCCCCTCAAAAGGGACTGTATATTAATAAACGCTATCAGCACTTAAAAACTAAAGAATGCCAGGCTCTTTTATCTCCCCAAGGTAGACAGATTTTCGCTCAACACAAGATTGATGTGGAACCTGTCTTTGGGCAGATAAAGGCTTGTTTGGGTTACAAGAGATGTAATCTGAGAGGGAAGCGTCAAGTGAGAATTGACATGGGATTGGTACTTATGGCCAATAACCTCCTAAAATACAATAAGAGAACGACTCAAAATTAAAAGCTAGAGTTCCACAATTGGAAATCTCTAGCTTTTTTGTAGTCGAGAACTATTTTGTCTCAGGCTCTGGTAATTTGGGCTTATAGCCCTGGTTCAAACCACCCGTTTGACGGGTGGTCATGATTTTGAAGCGAGTTTTTATCCAGACGCTAGACAAGTCTATCCTTGACGAATAAGGCTTTTTTACATTCTTAGTGTATTTCTTTTTTTAATTTCTGTCAAGCAACTATTTATTCTTAATTGGAAAAGAAAAAGTCAACAATCGAGAATCGCTGATTTTTTTCTGTAAACCTAATTATGTGAGCCAAGGGGAAACCTTGTTTCTGTATAACGATAATATCATTATTACTTCAAAAAGTCAATGCAGTCAAGTAATCACTTTGAAGTTTCAAAGCTTAATTTTAAGTTTTCTTTAAGGAAAGTATATTATTCTGAAGAACTCTAAAATTTCACAGCTATTTATTAGTAATGACTACAGAATTCCTGGTCATTACTAGAAATGGGCTAGTTTCTTTGAATAATAGAACTGTTTAACCCTCCTATTCTAGAACGGGAGGTCCGGTATTTCTTTCATGATAGGACTAGATTGTGGTATAATAGAGAGAATAAGTTTTTTTAGTAAGACAAAGGAGAAAATAGATGATTTATGCAGGAATTCTTGCCGGTGGAACTGGCACACGCATGGGAATCAGTAACTTGCCAAAACAATTTTTAGAGTTAGGTGATAGACCTATTTTGATTCATACAATTGAAAAATTTGTCTTGGAACCAAGCATTGAAAAAATTGTAGTTGGGGTTCATGGAGACTGGGTTTCTCATGCAGAAGATCTTGTAGATAAATATCTTCCTCTTCATAAGGAACGTATCATCATTACAAAGGGTGGTGCTGACCGCAATACAAGTATTGAGAAAATCATTGAAGCCATTGAAGCCATTGATGCTTATCGTTCACTTACTCCAGAGGACATCGTTGTTACCCACGATTCTGTTCGTCCATTTATTACGCTTCGCATGATTCAGGACAATATCAAACTTTGTCAAGATCATGACGCAGTGGACACAGTGGTAGAAGCGGTTGATACTATAGTTGAAAGTACCAATGGTCAATTTATTACAGATATTCCAAATCGTGCTCACCTTTATCAAGGGCAAACACCTCAAACATTCCGTTGCAAGGACTTCATGGATCTTTACGGTTCTCTCTCTGCTGAAGAGAAGGAAATCTTGACAGATGCATGTAAAATCTTTGTGATCAAAGGAAAAGATGTGGCCTTGGCTAAGGGGGAATACTCAAATCTAAAAATCACAACAGTGACAGATTTGAAGATTGCAAAAAGTATGATTGAGAAAGACTAGTAAAATGATTAATCAAATTTATCAACTAACTAAGCCTAAGTTTATCAATGTCAAATACCAGGAAGAGGCTATTGACCAAGAGAATCATATCCTCATCCGCCCTAATTATATGGCGGTCTGTCATGCGGATCAGCGTTACTACCAAGGAAAACGTGATCCCAAGATTTTGAATAAAAAACTTCCAATGGCAATGATTCACGAGTCATGTGGAACCGTTATTTCTGATCCGACAGGAACCTATGAGGTTGGTAAAAAAGTTGTCATGATTCCCAATCAGCCTCCTATGCAGAGCGATGAAGAATTCTATGAGAACTACATGACAGGGACCCATTTCTTGTCTAGTGGATTTGATGGCTTTATGAGAGAGTTTGTTTCTCTCCCTAAAGACCGTGTGGTGGCTTATGATGCTATTGAAGACACGGTTGCAGCCATTACTGAGTTTGTTAGTGTTGGCATGCATGCCATGAATCGCTTATTGACCCTTGCTCATAGCAAGCGTGACCGAATCGCCGTTATCGTAGATGGAAGTTTAGCTTTTGTAGTTGCCAATATTATCAATTATACTTTGCCAGAAGCAGAGATTGTGGTTATTGGTCGTCACTGGGAAAAATTGGAACTCTTCTCTTTTGCTAAAGAATGTTATATTACTGATAATATTCCTGAGGATTTGACCTTTGATCATGCTTTTGAGTGTTGTGGTGGTGATGGTACTGGACCAGCTATTAATGATTTGATTCGCTACATTCGTCCTCAGGGAACGATTCTCATGATGGGAGTTAGCGAGTATAAAGTCAACATCAATACACGCGATGCCTTAGAAAAAGGCTTGCTCTTGGTTGGGTCCTCTCGTTCTGGTCGCATTGCTTTTGAAAATGCCATCCAAATGATGGAAGTCAAGAAATTTGCCAATCGTCTTAAAAATATCCTTTATCTAGAAGAACCTGTAAGAGAAATTAAAGATATTCACCGTGTCTTTGCAACCGATTTAAACACAGCCTTTAAAACCGTGTTTAAGTGGGAAGTATAAGTGCTGGAGGTTAATTGTGGAGAAAATCATTAAAGAAAAAATTTCTTCCTTACTTAGTGAAGAAGAGGAAGTCCTCAGTGTTGAACAACTGGGGGGAATGACCAATCAAAACTATTTGGCTAAAACAACAAATAAGCAATACATCGTTAAGTTCTTTGGTAAAGGGACAGAAAAGCTGATCAATCGTCAAGATGAAAAGTACAATCTTGAACTACTAAAGGATTTAGACTTAGATGTAAAAAATTATCTTTTTGATATTGAAGCTGGTATCAAAGTTAATGAGTATATCGAATCTGCGATTACGCTTGATTCAAGGTCAATCAAGACCAAATTTGATAAAATTGCTCCAATATTACAAACGATTCATGCTTCTGGTAAGGAATTAAGAGGAGAATTTGCTCCTTTTGAAGAAATCAAAAAATACGAATCTTTGATTGAGGAAAAAATCCCTTATGCTAACTATGAAGCGGTTCGAGAAGAAGTCTTCTCCTTAGAGAAAAGACTGGCTGACTTAGGTGTTGACAGAAAATCTTGTCATATTGATTTGGTGCCTGAAAACTTTATCGAATCACCTCAAGGACGACTTTATCTGATTGACTGGGAATATTCATCAATGAACGATCCAATGTGGGATTTGGCTGCTCTCTTTTTAGAATCTGAATTCACTCGTCAAGAGGAAGAAGCCTTCTTGTCTCACTATGAGAGTGAGCAAACACCTGTCTCTCGTGAAAAGATTTCCATTTATAAAATTTTACAAGATACTATTTGGAGTCTATGGACAGTCTATAAAGAAGAGCAAGGTGCAGATTTTGGTGACTATGGTGTGAATCGTTACCAAAGAGCTGTTAAAGGTTTGGCTTATTATGGAGGTTCAGATGAAAAATAAAAATGGAGTTTCCTTTGGTCTACTCTCAGGTGTTTTCTGGGGCTTAGGTCTAACGGTTAGTGCTTACATCTTTTCAATTTTTACAGAATTGTCGCCCTTTGTGGTGGCCGCTGCTCATGATTTCTTGAGTATCTTTATCTTACTAGCTTTTCTTTTAGTAAAAGAAGGAAAAGTTCGTCTCTCAATTTTCTTAAATATTCGCAATGTTAGTGTTATCATCGGAGCCTTGCTAGCAGGTCCTATCGGTATGCAGGCTAACCTTTATGCGGTTAAGTATATCGGAAGTTCCTTAGCGTCATCTGTATCGGCTATCTACCCTGCAATTTCTGTTTTATTGGCTTTCTTCTTTTTGAAGCACAAGATTTCGAAAAATACTGTGTTTGGGATTGTCTTGATTATTGGAGGGATTATTGCTCAGACCTATAAGGTTGAACAGGTTAATTCCTTCTACATTGGCATTCTCTGTGCTTTGGTTTGTGCTATTGCATGGGGAAGTGAGAGTGTTCTTAGCTCTTTTGCCATGGAAAGTGAATTGAGTGAAATCGAAGCCCTCTTAATCCGTCAAGTGACTTCATTCTTATCTTATCTTGTGATTGTGCTCTTCTCTCATCAGTCATTTGCAGAAGTGGCCAATGGACAATTGCTAGGTCTTATGATTGTTTTTGCCGCCTTTGATATGATTTCCTACTTGGCTTATTATATCGCTATCAATCGCTTGCAACCAGCGAAAGCTACAGGCTTGAATGTGAGCTATGTCGTATGGACTGTCTTGTTTGCAGTTGTTTTCTTGGGAGCACCGCTAGATATGCTGACAATTATTACGTCACTTGTTGTCATTGCTGGAGTTTATATTATTATTAAAGAATAAAGGAGATTCGTGTGAAAGCCATTATCTTAGCAGCGGGATTGGGAACTCGCTTGCGTCCTATGACTGAAAATACCCCTAAAGCCTTGGTTCAGGTTAATCAAAAACCCTTGATTGAATACCAAATTGAGTTTCTAAAAGAAAAAGGAATCAATGACATCATCATCATCGTTGGTTATCTTAAAGAACAATTTGATTACTTAAAAGAAAAATACGGTGTTCGCCTCGTTTTTAATGATAAATACGCTGAATACAATAACTTTTACTCTCTCTATCTTGTAAAAGAAGAATTGGCCAACAGCTATGTTATTGATGCCGATAATTATCTCTTTAAAAATATGTTCCGCAATGATTTGACTCGTTCGACTTATTTTAGTGTTTATCGTGAAGATTGTACCAATGAATGGTTCTTGGTATATGGAGATGACTACAAGGTTCAAGATATTACTGTTGATAGCAAGGCAGGGCGTATCCTTAGTGGTGTATCCTTCTGGGATGCTCCAACTGCAGAAAAGATTGTCAGCTTTATCGACAAGGCTTATGCAAGTGGTGAATTTGTTGATCTCTATTGGGACAATATGGTTAAGGATAATATCAAAGAGTTGGATGTCTATGTTGAAGAATTAGAAGGCAATAGCATCTATGAAATTGATAGTGTCCAAGATTATCATAAATTAGAAGAAATTCTTAAAAACGAAAATTAAAGATTAGAACATCTGGCTAAAATAGTCGGATGTTTTTTTGATTTTTTACGAACTTTTACGAATAGATAGATGAGTAGATAAAGAAATGGAGTTATTTATGAAAATCACAAACTATGAAATCTATAAGTTAAAAAAATCAGGTTTGACCAATCAACAGATTTTGAAAGTCCTAGAATACGGTGAAAATGTTGATCAGGAGTTTTTGTTGGGTGATATTGCAGATATATCAGGTTGCCGAAATCCAGCTGTTTTTATGGAACGTTATTTTCAGATAGACGATGCGCATTTGGAGAAGGAGTTTCAAAAATTTCCATCTTTCTCTATTTTAGACGACTGTTACCCTTGGGATTTGAGTGAAATTTATGATGCACCTGTGCTTTTATTTTACAAGGGAAATCTCAATCTCTTGAAATTTCCAAAGGTAGCGGTTGTGGGCAGTCGTGCTTGTAGCAAACAGGGAGCAAAGTCAGTTGAAAAAATCATTCAAGGCTTGGAAAATGAACTGGTTATCGTCAGTGGATTAGCCAAGGGGATTGACACAGCAGCTCATATGGCTGCTCTTCAGAATGGTGGAAAAACCATTGCAGTGATTGGGACAGGACTTGATGTGTTTTATCCTAAAGCCAATAAACGCTTGCAAGATTACATCGGCAATGACCATCTGGTTTTAAGTGAATACGGACCTGGTGAACAACCTCTGAAATTTCATTTTCCTGCCCGTAATCGTATCATTGCTGGACTTTGTCGTGGCGTGATTGTAGCAGAGGCTAAGATGCGCTCAGGTAGTCTCATTACCTGTGAGCGAGCAATGGAAGAAGGGCGCGATGTCTTTGCTATTCCTGGTAGCATTTTAGATGGACTATCAGACGGTTGCCATCATTTGATTCAAGAAGGAGCAAAATTGGTCACCAGTGGGCAAGATGTTCTTGCAGAATTTGAATTTTAAAACAAAATTTCTCTTTTTAAACCAACTTTTCTTCTATATATAGGAGCTAAGTCTTGACAGTTATGGCAAAATGGTTTACACTTTATAAAGTTTATTACTTTGAAAAGGTGTGATACTGTGGCTACGGCAACAAAAAAGAAAAAATCAACAGTTAAAAAAAATCTAGTAATCGTGGAGTCGCCTGCTAAGGCCAAAACGATTGAAAAATATTTAGGCAGAAACTACAAGGTTTTAGCCAGTGTCGGGCATATCCGTGATTTGAAGAAATCCAGTATGTCCGTCGATATTGAAAATAATTATGAACCGCAATATATCAATATTCGAGGAAAAGGTCCTCTCATCAATGACTTGAAAAAAGAAGCCAAAAAAGCTAATAAAGTCTTTCTGGCGAGTGACCCGGACCGTGAAGGAGAAGCCATTTCTTGGCATTTGGCCCATATTCTCAACTTGGATGAAAATGATGCCAACCGTGTGGTCTTTAATGAAATCACCAAGGAAGCGGTCAAAAATGCTTTTAAAGAACCTCGTAAGATTGATATGGACTTGGTCGATGCCCAACAGGCACGTCGTGTCTTGGACCGCTTGGTAGGCTATTCGATTTCGCCTATTTTGTGGAAGAAGGTCAAGAAGGGCTTGTCAGCAGGTCGTGTTCAGTCTATTGCGCTTAAGTTAATCATTGATCGTGAGAATGAAATCAATGCCTTTCAGCCAGAAGAATACTGGACAATTGATGGTGTTTTTAAAAAGGGAACCAAGCAATTTCAGGCTTCCTTCTATGGAGTAGATGGCAAAAAGCTGAAACTAACTAGCAATGATGAGGTCAAGGAAGTCTTGTCACGTCTGACTAGTAAAGACTTTTCAGTGGATCAGGTAGATAAGAAAGAGCGCAAACGTAATGCTCCTTTACCTTATACCACTTCATCCATGCAGATGGATGCTGCTAATAAAATTAACTTCCGTACTCGAAAGACCATGATGGTCGCCCAACAGCTCTATGAAGGGATTAATATTGGTTCTGGTGTCCAAGGTTTGATTACCTATATGCGTACTGATTCGACTCGTATCAGTCCTGTAGCGCAAAATGAAGCAGCAAGTTTCATCACTGACCGTTTTGGTAGCAAGTATTCTAAGCATGGTAGCAAGGTCAAAAATGCATCAGGTGCTCAGGATGCCCATGAGGCTATTCGTCCGTCAAGTGTCTTTAATACACCGGAAAGTATTGCTAAGTATCTGGACAAGGATCAGCTCAAGCTTTATACTCTTATCTGGAATCGTTTTGTCGCTAGTCAGATGACAGCTGCTGTCTTTGATACTATGGCTGTTAAATTGTCTCAAAATGGGGTTCAATTTGCTGCCAATGGTAGTCAGGTTAAGTTTGATGGTTATCTTGCCATTTATAATGATTCTGACAAGAATAAGATGTTACCGGATATGGCTGTTGGAGATGTGATCAAGCAGGTCAATAGCAAACCAGAGCAACATTTCACACAACCGCCTGCTCGCTATTCTGAAGCGACCTTGATCAAGACCTTGGAGGAAAATGGGGTTGGACGTCCATCAACCTACGCACCAACTATTGAAACCATTCAGAAACGTTACTATGTTCGCCTTGCAGCCAAACGCTTTGAACCGACAGAGTTGGGAGAAATTGTTAACAAGCTCATTGTTGAATATTTCCCAGATATCGTAAACGTGACCTTTACAGCTGAAATGGAAGGCAAACTGGATGATGTCGAAGTTGGAAAAGAGCAGTGGCAACGTGTTATTGATGCCTTTTACAAACCATTCTCCAAAGAAGTGTCCAAGGCTGAAGAGGAAATGGAAAAAATCCAAATCAAGGATGAACCAGCTGGATTTGACTGTGAAGTGTGTAGTAGTCCAATGGTTATTAAACTTGGTCGTTTTGGTAAGTTCTACGCTTGTAGCAATTTCCCAGATTGCCGCCATACCCAAGCAATCGTGAAAGAGATTGGTGTTGAGTGTCCAAGTTGTCATCAGGGACAAATCATTGAGCGTAAAACAAAACGTAACCGCCTCTTCTATGGTTGCAACCGCTATCCAGACTGTGAATTTACTTCTTGGGACAAGCCTGTTGGTCGTGACTGTCCAAAATGTGGCAACTTCCTCATGGAGAAAAAAGTCCGTGGTGGTGGCAAGCAGGTTGTTTGTAGCAAGGGTGACTACGAGGAAGAAAAGATTAAATAAGTGGAGAGTCCTGAAAGTGAATTTCAGGCTCTTTTTGATTAGTGCTTGACAAAATTCACCATTGTATGCGAAACTAGAAGAAGATTAATTTAATTAGGAGAAGTTATGCGTCTTATCTATCTAATTATTGGTTTTTTATCACTGGCCTTGGCTATTGTTGGGGTTGTTTTGCCCTTGTTGCCGACAACGCCTTTCCTTTTGTTGTCTATTGCTTGTTTCTCCAGAAGTTCCAAGCGCTTCGAAGATTGGCTTTACCATACCAAGCTCTATCAAGCATATGTAGCTGATTTTCGCGAGACTAAGACTATTGCGCGTGAACGAAAGAAAAAAATCATCGTATCTATCTACATCTTGATGGGAATTTCCATTTACTTTGCGCCTCTTTTGCCGGTCAAAATCGGTCTGGGAGGTTTGACCATCTTTATCACCTATTATCTCTTTAAGGTCATTCCAGACAAAGAATAAGTAAAATTTGTAACTATTTCCCTTGATAAAATTGAAAGCATATTCACAATAATATGATATAATAAATTCAAAGTAATACTCAAGGAGAATCAAATGATTTACGAATTTTGTGCTGAAAATGTGACCTTGCTTGAAAAAGCGATGGAGGCTGGAGCTCGCCGAATCGAACTCTGTGATAATCTAGCAGTTGGTGGAACAACACCCAGCTATGGAGTGACCAAGGCAGCGGTTGAACTGGCAGTTAACTACGATACTACTATTATGACTATGATTCGTCCACGTGGTGGCGATTTTGTCTATAATGATCTTGAAATAGCTATCATGCTAGAAGACATTCGTTTGACTGCTCAGGCTGGAAGTCAAGGAGTTGTATTTGGGGTTTTAACTGCTGATAAGAAGTTGGATAAAGCTAATCTGGAGAAGCTGATTGCTGCATCAAAAGGAATGGAAATTGTCTTCCACATGGCCTTTGATGAATTGAGTGACGAAGACCAGTTGGAAGCTATTGACTGGCTCAGTCAAGCTGGTGTCACCCGTATCCTGACTCGTGCAGGTGTGTCTAGTGACTCTTTAGAGAAACGTTTCGCCCATTATCACAGAATTTTGGAATATGCTAAAGGAAAAATTGAAATTCTACCAGGTGGGGGGATTGACCTTGACAACCGTCAAACCTTTATCGATCAGCTGGGTGTGACACAATTGCATGGAACCAAGGTTGTCTTTTAAAAAATAGAAAGGAACTGCTAGCTTTTGGTAGCAGTTTTCGCTTATGTTTGAAATTTTTAAATCTTATCAGTTTAATCAAGAAAAGGCTCGTGCCTATGGTTTTGTAGAAAATGGGGAAGTCTGGACTTATAGTTGCCAGATTTTGCAGGGTGACTTTTTCATGACAGTCTCCATCACTACTGATAATGTGAATTTTCAGGTCTTTGATCAGGAAACGGGCGACCTATATCCTCAAGTCCATATGGAAAGTATGAGAGGAAGTTTTGTAGGAAGTGTCCGTGAGTCTTGTTTGGAGATTCTTTACCAGATTCGGAAGGCCTGTTTTGATGTGCAGGATTATATCTGTCCTCAGACCAAGAGAATCATGGCAGTTGTTCAAGAAAAGTATGGAAATCAATTGGAATATCTATGGGAGAAATCCCCTGATACAGCTGTTTTGCGCCATGAGGACAATCAAAAGTGGTATGCTGTTTTGATGAGAATCTCTTGGGATAAGCTTGAAAAGGGGAGAGAAGGACTAATGGAAGCAGTCAATCTCAAACATGATCAAGTAGCTGATTTGCTTTTAAAAAAGGGCATTTATCCAGCTTTTCATATGAATAAACGCTACTGGATTAGTGTGGCGCTTGATGATACTTTATCAGATGAAGAAGTACTGGAATTGATAGAAAGAAGTTGGAATTTAACTATTAAAAAATGAAACATTTCAAGAACTTTCAATTAGCAAAATATTCTTTACTGAAGAAATTTTCAGAAAATATTGGATTTTTTCTTGACATGTGTTTTTTCCTATGCTAAAATACTAAACAAGATATCAAACGAAGGAGAAAGTCAAACATGAAAACAGCTAAGTTTAATCAATTTGCTTTGTTGTTGAGGTACTCGGGCTAGTGCAAAAGCATTAGTCCTGTTTGGCTTACCAAGCGGGAGTAAATCAACATCTCGCTTGGAACTCCGAGCGGGATGTTTTTTAAAACCGAATTTAGAAAAGGGGAAATCTTATGAGAACAGTTGAATTTCTAGATACTAGCCTTCGAGATGGTGAGCAGACACCAGGTGTTAATTTTTCGATCAAGGAAAAGATTGCCATTGCAAGACAATTGGAAAAATGGGGAATTTCGGCAATTGAAGCCGGTTTTCCAGCGGCTAGCCCAGACTCATTTACGGCAGTGCAGGAGATTGCTAAGGTCTTGAAGAAAACAGCGGTGACTGGTTTAGCTCGCTCTGTTAAATCAGATATTGATGCTTGTTATGAAGCACTTAAGGATGCTAAGTATCCACAAATCCATGTTTTTATCGCTACTAGTCCTATCCATCGTGAATTTAAGTTGAATAAAAGCAAAGAGGAAATATTGGAAGCTATTAAGGAGCATGTTTCTTATGCTCGTTCTAAGTTTGAAGTGGTCGAATTCTCTCCTGAAGATGCAACTAGAACAGAGTTGGATTTCCTCTTACAAGTCGTTCAAACAGCGGTAGACGCAGGTGCAACCTATATCAATATTCCTGACACGGTTGGTTTTACCACACCAGAGGAATATGGGAATATATTCAAGTATCTGATTGACAATGTTAAAACTGACCGTCAGATTATCTATTCGCCTCACTGTCATGATGACCTTGGAATGGCAGTTGCCAATAGCCTTGCTGCTGTCAAGAACGGAGCAGGACGTGTCGAAGGAACTATCAACGGTATTGGGGAGCGAGCAGGAAATGCTGCTTTGGAAGAAATTGCAGTTGCCCTCAATATTCGCCAGGATTACTACCAAGTAGCAACCAGTATTGTCCTAAATGAAACCATCAATACTTCTGAAATGGTTTCTCGCTTCTCTGGTATTCCAGTTCCTAAAAACAAGGCCGTCGTTGGTGGCAATGCCTTTTCTCACGAATCTGGTATTCACCAAGACGGAGTCCTTAAAAATCCTCTTACTTATGAGATTATCACACCTGAATTGGTTGGAGTTAAGAGTAATAGCCTTCCACTTGGAAAATTGTCAGGTCGCCATGCCTTTGTTGAAAAACTAAGAGAATTGGCCTTAGACTATACAGAAGAGGATATCAAGCCACTCTTTGCTAAGTTCAAGGCACTGGCAGATAAGAAACAAGAAATTACAGATGCAGATATTCGTGCGCTGGTCGCTGGAACTATGGTTGAAAACCCAGAAGGCTTCCATTTTGATGATTTACAACTTCAAACTCATGCAGACAATGATATTGAAGCGCTTGTTAGCCTAGCTAATATGGATGGTGAGAAAGTCGAATTTAATGCGACAGGGCAAGGTTCCGTTGAAGCAATCTTTAACGCTATCGATAAGTTCTTTAACCAATCCGTCCGCTTGGTGTCCTATACCATTGATGCGGTGACAGATGGAATTGATGCCCAGGCTCGGGTCTTGGTAACTGTTGAAAACAGAGATACAGAAACCATCTTTAACGCAGCTGGTCTTGATTTCGATGTGCTGAAGGCTTCGGCTATTGCCTACATCAATGCTAATACCTTTGTTCAAAAAGAGAATGCTGGTGAGATGGGACGCAACGTTTCTTACCGCGATATGCCTAGTGTGTAGAGGAGAATGCTATGACAAAGAAAATAGTAGCTCTAGCAGGGGACGGAATCGGTCCAGAAATCATGGAAGCTGGTTTAGAAGTTCTGGAGGCTCTAGCTGAAAAAACAGGTTTTGACTATGAGATTGATAGACGACCTTTCGGAGGTGCAGGTATCGATGCTGCAGGGCATCCCTTACCTGATGAAACCCTCAAGGCATGTAGAGAAGCAGATGCCATTCTTCTAGCGGCTATCGGTAGTCCTCAGTATGATGGAGCAGCGGTTCGCCCTGAACAAGGTCTGCTAGCTCTCCGTAAGGAACTCAATCTCTATGCCAATATTCGCCCAGTCAAAATCTTTGATAGTCTCAAGCATTTGTCACCTCTCAAACCAGAACGAATTGCTGGTGTAGACTTTGTAGTTGTGCGTGAGTTGACAGGAGGGATTTACTTTGGAGATCATATTCTTGAAGATCGAAAAGCGCGTGATATCAACGACTATAGCTATGAGGAAGTAGAGCGGATTATTCGTAAGGCCTTTGAAATTGCAAGAAATCGCAGAAAAATCGTGACTAGTATCGATAAGCAAAATGTTCTAGCGACCTCAAAACTCTGGCGGAAAGTAGCTGAGGAAGTCGCGCAGGATTTCCCAGATGTAACCTTGGAGCACCAGCTAGTCGACTCAGCTGCCATGCTTATGATTACCAATCCTGCCAAGTTCGATGTCATCGTGACAGAGAATCTTTTCGGAGATATTCTATCTGATGAATCAAGCGTTTTATCAGGCACACTTGGAGTTATGCCATCAGCCAGTCATTCTGAAAAGGGTCCAAGTCTCTATGAGCCCATTCATGGTTCAGCTCCTGATATTGCAGGTCAAGGAATTGCCAATCCTATTTCCATGATTTTATCAGTTGCCATGATGTTGAGAGACAGTTTTGGACGTTATGAGGATGCAGAGCGTATCGAGCGTGCTGTTGAGGCAAGTTTGGCATCTGGCATTTTAACGAGAGATATAGGAGGTCAGGCTTCTACCAAGGAAATGACGGAGGCTATTATTGCAAGATTATGAAGTTAGACGAAAAAATTACTCTTGCCCTCTTGATTTGGAATGTCATGATTTTCATCATTTATGGCATTGACAAATCTAAGGCAAGAAGAAGAGTGTGGCGAATCCCAGAGAAAATCTTACTCATTTTAGCTTTTACTTGTGGTGGATTTGGTGCCTGGTTAGCAGGAATCACCTTTCACCACAAGACTAGAAAATGGTACTTTAAAACGGTTTGGTTTCTTGGGATGGTGACCACACTAGTAGTCTTATATGTTATTTGGAGGTAATGGATGGCAGGAAAATCGATTTTTGATAAATTATGGGACCGTCATGTCATCACAGGAGAAGAGGGGCAGCCCCAACTCATGTATGTGGACCAGCACTATATCCACGAGGTGACTAGCCCGCAAGCTTTTCAAGGACTGCGAGACGCAGGTCGCAGATTGAGACGACCAGACTTGACATTTGGAACTTTTGACCACAATGTCCCGACGGTCAATATTTACGATATTCGAGATGTAATTTCTAAGGCTCAAATTGATAAGCTTGCAGAAAATGTTGAGGAATTTGGGATTGAACATGCGGCCCACGGTTCTGAAAAGCAGGGGATCGTTCACATGGTAGGTCCAGAAACAGGACGAACCCAACCAGGGAAATTCATCGTCTGCGGAGACAGCCATACGGCAACCCACGGAGCTTTCGGAGCAATCGCCTTTGGAATTGGAACCAGCGAGGTCGAGCATGTCTTTGCTACCCAGACCCTCTGGCAGGTTAAACCCAAGAAAATGTTGGTAGAATTCACTGGTGTCCCTCAAAAAGGAGTTTATTCCAAGGATTTCATTTTAGCCTTGATTGCTAAGTACGGCGTTGCCTGTGGTGTTGGATACGTGGTGGAATATAGAGGACAGGTAATTGATGCACTGAGCATGGAAGAGCGAATGACTATCTGCAATATGTCTATCGAGTTTGGATCCAAGATGGGAATCATGAATCCAGATCAAACCACCTATGATTATCTCAAGGGACGCGAGTGTGTTCCAGAGAATTTCGAAGAGGCTGTGGCTGATTGGAAAACAATTGTCAGTGATGAGGATGCCGTTTACGATAAGGTTATCCAGATGGATGTCTCAGACTTGGCTCCCATGGTGACCTGGGGAACCAATCCTGCTATGGGGGTTGACTTTGACAGTAGTTTCCCAGAAATTAAGGATATGAATGATGAACGAGCTTACAATTACATGAACTTGGAGCCTGGTCAAAAGCCAGCTGATATTGAACTAGGCTATATCTTTATCGGGTCTTGTACCAATGCTCGTCTCAGCGATTTACAGCTGGCCGCGCGATTTGTCAAAGGAAAGCAAATTGCTCCTAATTTAACGGCTATCGTGGTTCCAGGATCTCGTCCTGTCAAACGAGCTGCTGAGAAGTTGGGCTTAGACAAGGTCTTCCTAGATGCTGGCTTTGAGTGGAGAGACCCAGGTTGCTCTATGTGTCTAGGGATGAATCCTGATAAGGTACCTGATGGCGTCCACTGCGCCTCAACCAGCAATCGGAACTTTGAGGACAGGCAGGGATTTGGAGCTAAGACCCATCTCTGCAGTCCAGCCATGGCAGCAGCTGCAGCTATCGCAGGGCGCTTTGTAGATGTTCGGCAAATGCCAGAGGCCCAGTAAGGAGAGGATATGGAGAAATTTACAGTTTATACAGGAACGACCGTTCCTCTCATGAATGATAACATCGACACCGACCAAATCCTACCCAAGCAGTTTCTCAAGTTGATTGATAAGAAAGGCTTTGGTAAGTACCTCATGTATGCTTGGCGTTATCTAGATGACAAGTATACTGAGGATCCAGATTTTGTCTTTAACCGACCTGAGTATCGTAAAGCAACTATCCTCATTTCAGGGGATAACTTTGGGGCAGGTTCTTCGAGGGAACACGCTGCTTGGGCTCTAGCGGACTATGGTTTTAAGGTCGTGATTGCAGGATCTTTCGGTGACATTCATTACAATAATGAACTCAATAATGGCATGTTGCCTATTGTTCAGCCCAAAGAGGTTAGAGAAAAGCTAGCCCAGCTTAAACCGACTGACCAGGTAACTGTGGACTTGGAACAACAAAAAATCATCACACCAGTTGGAGAATTCACTTTCGAAATCGATAGCGAATGGAAACACAAACTCTTAAATGGTTTGGATGATATCGGAATTACCTTGCAGTATGAAGATTTGATTGCTACTTATGAAAGACAACGACCAGCCTACTGGCAGGATTAGAAAATATAGAAAAGGAAATAGAACTATGACAAAACACATTCAATGGAACGGAACACTTTCACAAGAAGGCTATGACATTTTAAAAGGTGAGGGCGGATGTATCGTTTGCCCTACTAAAGTTGGTTACATTATCATGACCAGTGACAAGGCAGGACTTGAACGTAAGTTCGCAGCCAAAGAGCGCAATCGTAACAAACCAGGTGTCGTTCTCTGCGGTAGCATGGACGAACTTCGCGCTTTAGCACAACTTAACCCAGAAATTGAAGCATTTTACCAAAAACATTGGGACGAAGATATTCTCCTTGGTTGTATCCTTCCTTGGAAACCAGAAGCCTTTGAGAAACTCAAAGCGTATGGGGATGGCCGTGAAGAACTCATGACAGACGTGCGTGGTACTAGCTGTTTTGTTATCAAATTCGGGAAAGCTGGTGAACAATTAGCTGCTAAACTTTGGGAAGAAGGCAAGATGGTATATGCTTCATCTGCAAACCCATCTGGAAAAGGAAACCGTGGTAAGGTGGAAGGTATTGGAGAACGTATCGAAGGAGCAGTGGACCTTGTCATCGAAGCGGACGACTACGTGGCATCCATCCAACCTGACAAAACTATTGAAACTCGCTACGAGCAAGGTGTGATGGTGTCTATGGTCGATAAGGACGGCAATCTCATTCCAGAACAAGGCGGAGCACGTTCAACCTCACCAGCCCCAGTTGTAATCCGTAAAGGGCTTGACATTGATAAAATCATGATGCACCTGTCAGATACCTTTAACTCATGGGACTACCGTCAAGGTGAGTATTATTAAGATAAAAAAGAAGTCTAGTGTTATGAGGTAATAAAGCTCTCTACACTAGGCTTTTTCTTTAGAAATTCTTTTCTTTTTTTTATAGATATGATATGCTAGATGCAGAATATATTAATAGAATGTAGTTTTTGCAAAGTAAAATATCTTACTTTGAACGAAACAAATATAATTTAAGTCCAACAATAAATTTTTAATAAGCAAGGAAAACACAATGGTTTCAGAACAAACTTTCATTGACAGGATAAAAAAAGAATTCCCAGATGCAATTGAAAATCAAACAAAAAGTTATATTTCTTTTCAGGTTAAAAATAGGAAAGGGAAGTTACAAAATTTTATAGAGATTAATTTTCAAAATAAAGGAATAAAGATTGCCGTTCTCTCTAAGAGTCTTCATGATTCAGATATTTTGTTGTTTAATAAGAAGCCTGATTCATTCGGTTGGACACTTGAGGCTGAGTATTTTATTGAGGATGAAAATTCATTAAATGAGATTTTACCTTTTATAAATAAATCTTATGAATTTGTAAAAAGTGGAATTAAATCAGAGTGTTATAAAGTCTTCAAAGAATTTTTGTCTAAATTTGTGAATCAAGCAAATATCTATAATTCAAAAGATATAGAAATTAAACGTTCTCAAAAATTAGATGGAGCTGAACATATTTACCCTGCTCTGACTATTGAGGGCATTCCGTACAAAGTTGAAATGCTTAATACAGGTCATTTTGGTCCGAAGAGTGGTAATGGATATATTAAATCACCTTACTTTGGTTATCGGCTGAGTGACATTGATAACTCATGGATAAATATAAGGTGTGGTTTTCAGAGCCTTAAACTCACAGAATTTAAAATAGTAAAATGGTATAGTAATAATCGAGATGAAGATTTAGATTATAAATACTTTGTCAAGGACTTAGAGTTGGAATCAACTGCTGAACCTAACGATATTTTAAAAGAGTTTTATGATAATTTCACTAGTTTTTATAGAGAATCAGACAAGGAAGAGATAAACATGTCAGAAAATATCAACGAGTATAAGAATATCTTACTACAATCCAAAAACCTCATCCTCCGAGGTGCACCTGGTACAGGAAAAACTTATCTTGCTAAAAAAATTGCTATGGAGTTAACAAATGGTAATGAAGATCAAATTGGATTTGTACAGTTTCACCCATCTTATGACTATACGGATTTTGTAGAGGGATTGAGACCAGTATCTAATGGAGATGGTACCATTGAGTTTAAACTAGTAGATGGTATCTTTAAGAAGTTTTGTCAGAAAACTAGAGACGCTAAGAAAACTGGAGGCCAAGATAATTTTGATGAAGCTTGGACTAAACTAACGGATGCTATCAATGAGAAACAGGGACAATATTTGTTTCCTCGTAGTTCAGTTCCAGCTAGTTTAAATAGCCAAGGGAATGTGAAGTTTGATTCTCCTGTTGCTACCAAAGAAAAAGTATATCTTTTGTACAAGGGTGAGAAGACTAAGTTAAAGTACGAAACTTATCAAAAAATCGTTTTAGATCACATGAAAGAAAGTTATGGCTTATCTGATTATGTGTCTCCAAAAGAGATTAACACAGACAAAAACTTTGTATTCATTATTGATGAGATCAACCGTGGTGAGATTTCAAAGATTTTTGGAGAACTATTTTTCTCAATTGATCCTGGTTATCGTGGTGAAAAGGGAAGTGTATCTACCCAATATGCTAATTTACATGAAACTGATGAGAAATTTTATATCCCTGACAATGTCTATATTATCGGAACCATGAATGATATAGACAGATCTGTTGATACCTTCGATTTTGCTATGCGTCGTCGTTTCCGTTTTGTTGAAGTTACTGCTGAAAGTCAATTAGGCATGCTCGATGCTGCTCTTGGTGATAAAGCTGAAGAAGCGAAAAAACGTCTAAGAAACTTGAATACTGCTATAGAAAACGTTCAGGAATTAAACAGTCATTACCATATCGGACCAAGTTATTTCCGTAATTTAAAAGAATTGGATTATGACTATGAATTACTCTGGTCTGATTACCTCAAACCGCTTTTGGAAGATTACTTACGGGGTTCTTATGAAGAGGATGAAACTCTGGAGACATTGAAAAAAGCTTTTGATCAGACAAGTATAGAGGAAGCAAGTGAGTCTATAGCTGATAACAATGAAGGCGTTGAGAATGATAATACGTATAACTGATAATCATCATAGAATTGCTAAAGAAGACTTTGTCGCAGAATATCCCAAACTAAGTCAAGCACTTCTTGATAGAACACTGGATAATCTTTGTAAAGAGGAAAATATCTTTATTTTTCCAAATGATTTGAAGAATTCTCCTGACTTAGAGAAGGATCAAAAAATCTTTGAAACAGTTAATCAGAAAATCAAGACAGGAAATGTAATTGGTTTTCTGGGATATGGACAGGAACGATTAACGATTTCCTCACGTTTTTCTGATGAGAGTAATGACCATTTTTTGCATTATCTCTTACAAAAGGTTCTCAATATCAATCTGACTAGTTTGGATGTCGGTCTATCTCCTGAAGATAAGCTCTATCAACTCTTGGTTTATCTCTTCCCCAAGTATCTACAAGCTGCTATTCGAAAAGGTCTTTATAAGGAATACCATCGATTTTCTCATAATGACAGTAATGTTAAGGGAGTGATTGATGTAAGAAACCATCTCAAGAAAAATCTTCCTTTCACGGGAAATATTGCCTACACAACGAGAGAGTTCACCTATGATAATCCCCTCATGCAGTTGATTCGTCACACTATTGAATACATTAAGAACCAGAAAAGCATTGGTCAAGGGGTACTAGATAATCTCTCAACTAGTCGTGAAAACGTATCTGAAATCGTGCGTGTAACGCCCTCTTATAAACTAGCTGATCGTACTAAGATTATTCGGGGAAATCAATTTAAACCTATACGTCATGCATACTTTCACGAGTACAGAAAGTTACAAGAACTTTGTCTGATGATCTTAACCCAAGAAAAGCACGGTTTAGGGTATCAAGATCAAAAAATTCATGGTATTCTTTTTGATGTTGCCTGGCTTTGGGAAGAGTATGTTCATACTTTGTTGCCAAAAGATTTCATCCATCCACGAAATAAAGAAAAACTAGGTGGTATTTCAGTATTTTCTAGTCGAGAAAGAAAAGTATTTCCAGATTTTTATCAAGAAGAGCTTAAAATAGTATTAGATGCTAAGTATAAAAAACTGGAATTGACTGAAAAAGGGATCAACCGTGAGGACTTATTCCAGCTGATTTCTTATTCTTATATTTTAAAAGCTGAGAAGGCTGGTCTTGTTTTTCCGAGCAAGGACAAAGTTGTTGATAATGAGATAGGAAAGCTAGCAGGTTATGGAGCTTTGTTGAAGAAATGGTCTATCCAAATTCCTCAGAAGTCTTCATCCTATCGTGAATTTTGTGAAATGATGGAAAACTCCGAAGAAATTTTTAAAAGGAATATTACTAAAGAAGTGGGGAGAAAATAAACTCTCCACTTTTTTTGTTTTTGATACAAGTAAAATCCGAACAATATATTTTAATTTATAAAATTATTTGACAAAAACTGTACTTTAGTTTATAATAAATTAAGGAAACGTCGGAAAAGACGTAGTGATGCGTGAGCATAGGTAGGTCATTACAAAAGAAACGAGACATCGATATGTTAAATGAATTTCCAATTTTTGATTACGAAGATATTCAATTGATTCCAAATAAATGTGTCATTAAAAGCCGTGCAGAAGCGGATACAAGCGTCACTCTAGGAAATCACACCTTTAAACTACCTGTTGTGCCAGCTAATATGCAAACGATTTTGGATGAAAATGTAGCAGAGCAACTAGCTAAAGGTGGTTACTTCTACATTATGCACCGTTTTGATGAGGCAGGACGTATTCCCTTTATTAAGCGCATGCATGAGCAAGGGCTCATTGCTTCTATCTCTGTCGGTGTTAAGGATTATGAGTATGATTTTGTCAGCCAGCTCAAGGCTGATGCTCCAGAATACATCACGATTGACATTGCTCATGGTCATGCAGATAGCGTGATTTCTATGATTCAACACATCAAGAAAGAATTGCCAGATACTTTTGTTATTGCTGGAAATGTGGGAACACCAGAAGCTGTGCGAGAATTGGAAAATGCTGGTGCGGATGCTACTAAGGTCGGAATCGGTCCTGGTAAGGTTTGTATCACCAAGGTCAAGACTGGTTTTGGTACAGGTGGTTGGCAGTTAGCTGCTCTCCGTTGGTGTGCCAAGGCTGCACGTAAACCGATTATCGCTGATGGTGGAATTCGTACTCACGGTGATATTGCTAAGTCTATTCGTTTTGGTGCCAGCATGGTCATGATTGGTTCCCTCTTTGCAGGACATATTGAGAGTCCTGGGAAAACTATTGAAGTCGATGGTGAACAGTTCAAAGAATACTACGGTTCAGCTTCACAATATCAAAAGGGTGCTTATAAAAACGTCGAAGGAAAACGCATCTTACTTCCTGCTAAAGGTCATTTACAAGACACTTTGACTGAGATGGAACAAGACCTTCAAAGTGCTATTTCTTATGCAGGTGGAAGTCAGGTTGCTGACCTTAAACACGTTGATTATGTGATCGTGAAAAACTCTATCTGGAATGGGGATGCGTCCCACTAAGACGGGCTATCTCACTAGAAAAAAACTTGTTATTAGAGCAAATTTCTGTTATAATAAAACAAGTTTCCACCCTTAGTGTAATGGATATCACGTAAGATTCCGGTTCTTGAGATGGGGGTTCGATTCCCTCAGGGTGGATGTAAAGATCCTAAGAAAGCCTTTAATAGGGCTTTTTTCTTTATTCTGCCCTAAGTTTAACCTAAAAACTGAAAATCATATTCTATAAAGTGCCCAAATCCCCTCCAGTCCCGTTTTAAAGTGACTCAGGGGGCTTTTTTTGATATAATAAAAAGGACTGTTATCAGTTAGAAAGAGGTTGGTATGAAAGAATTACAAACTGTACTAAAGAACCATTTTGCAATCGAATTTGCAGACAAAAAGTTACTGGAAACTGCCTTTACTCATACGAGTTATGCCAATGAGCACCGCCTCTTAAAAATTTCACACAATGAACGCTTGGAATTTTTAGGAGACGCTGTTCTACAGTTATTGATTTCAGAATATCTGTATAAAAAATATCCTAAAAAGCCTGAGGGTGACTTGTCTAAACTCCGTGCCATGATTGTCCGCGAGGAAAGTTTGGCTGGTTTTGCGCGTGATTGCCAGTTTGACCAGTTTATCAAGCTGGGTAAGGGGGAAGAAAAGTCTGGTGGTCGCAATCGTGACACCATTCTTGGTGATGCCTTTGAGGCCTTTCTAGGTGCCCTTCTTTTGGATAAGGATGTGGCCAAGGTCAAGGAATTTATCTATCAAGTCATGATTCCTAAGGTTGAAGCAGGCGAGTTTGAGATGATTACAGACTACAAAACCCATCTCCAAGAGTTACTTCAGGTCAATGGGGATGTGGCTATTCGTTATCAGGTAATTTCTGAAACGGGTCCTGCCCACGATAAGGTTTTTGATGTAGAAGTTCTTGTTGAAGGTAAGAGCATTGGTCAAGGCAAAGGTCGTTCTAAGAAATTAGCAGAGCAGGAAGCTGCCAAAAATGCCGTCGAGAAAGGGCTGGATTCATGTATTTAAAGGAAATCGAAATTCAGGGATTCAAGTCTTTTGCTGATAAGACCAAGGTTGTCTTTGACCAAGGTGTGACGGCAGTTGTTGGCCCCAATGGATCTGGAAAGTCGAATATTACAGAAAGTCTGCGTTGGGCCTTGGGGGAGTCTAGTGTCAAGAGTCTCCGTGGCGGCAAGATGCCGGATGTCATTTTTGCTGGAACTGAAAGTCGCAAACCGCTCAATTATGCTTCTGTAGTTGTGACTTTGGATAATAATGACGGATTTATCAAGGACGCAGGTCAAGAAATCAGGGTAGAACGCCATATCTATCGTAGTGGAGATAGCGAATACAAAATTGACGGCAAGAAAGTCCGTCTGCGTGATATTCATGATCTTTTCTTGGATACAGGTTTGGGACGAGATTCCTTCTCCATCATTTCCCAAGGAAAGGTTGAGGAAATTTTTAATTCCAAACCTGAGGAACGCCGTGCTATTTTTGAAGAAGCTGCTGGGGTTTTAAAATACAAGACTCGCAGAAAAGAAACTGAGAGCAAACTGCAGCAAACTCAGGATAATCTAGACCGTCTTGAAGACATTATCTACGAGTTGGATAATCAAATCAAGCCTCTTAAAAAGCAAGCTGAAAATGCTCGTAAGTTTCTAGACTTGGAAGGTCAACGCAAGGCTATTTACTTAGATGTCCTGGTTGCTCAAATCACGGAAAATAAGGCTGAATTAGAGTTGACAGAAGAAGAGTTGGCTCAGGTTCAGGAACTCTTGACGAGCTACTACCAGAAGCGTGAAAAATTAGAAGAAGAAAATCAGAATCTCAAGAAGCAACGTCAAGATTTACAGGCTGAAATGGCCAAAGATCAGGGCAGTTTGATGGACTTGACCAGTCTGATTAGTGATTTAGAGAGAAAATTAGCCCTATCTAAACTAGAATCTGAGCAAGTAGCCCTCAATCAACAGGAAGCACAAGCTCGTTTGGCTGCTTTGGAAGATAAGAGAAAATCACTCAGCAAAGAAAAATCTGATAAGGAAAGCTCTTTAGCCCTTTTAGAAGAAAATCTAATCCAAAATAATCAAAAACTCAATCGTTTAGAAGCTGAATTACTAGCTTTTTCAGATGATCCTGACCAGATGATTGAGCTCTTACGTGAACGCTTTGTGGCTCTTCTACAAGAAGAAGCCGATGTCTCAAACCAACTGACCCGCATCGAGAATGAGTTGGAAAATAGCCGTCAGCTTTCTCAAAAACAAGCAGATCAACTAGAAAAGCTCAAAGAACAACTAGCTTCAGCTAAAGAGAAGGCTAGTCAGCAAGAGGCTGAGCTTGAAACTGCTAAGGAGCAGGTTCAGAAATTATTGGCTGATTACCAAGTCTGTGCCAAGGAGCAAGAGGAGCAGAAAACTTCCTATCAAGCTCAACAAAGTCAACTCTTTGACCGTCTGGATAGTCTTAAAAACAAACAGGCTAGAGCCCAGAGTTTGGAAAATATCCTGAGAAATCACAGTAACTTTTACGCGGGTGTTAAGAGTGTTCTCCAAGAAAAAGACCGCCTTGGTGGGATTATTGGTGCAGTCAGTGAGCATTTAACTTTTGATGTGCGTTATCAAACTGCCCTAGAGATTGCGCTTGGAGCGAGTAGTCAGCATATCATCGTAGAAGATGAAGAGTCGGCAACTAGAGCCATTGATTTCCTTAAACGGAACAGAGCCGGTCGTGCAACCTTCCTTCCGTTGACGACGATCAAGGCGCGTACGATTTCAAGCCAGAATCAAGATGCTATCGCATCAAGTCCGGGATTTTTGGGTATGGCAGATGAGTTGGTTACTTTTGATACTAGACTGGAATCCATTTTCAAGAACTTACTAGCTACGACGGCTATCTTTGATACTGTAGAACATGCGCGTGCAGCCGCGCGCCAAGTTCGTTATCAGGTTCGTATGGTCACTTTGGACGGCACAGAGTTGCGCACGGGTGGTTCTTATGCAGGTGGTGCCAATCGCCAGAATAACAGCATTTTCATCAAGCCAGAACTGGAACAATTGCAAAAAGAAATTGCTGAAGAAGAAGCAAGCTTGCGTTCAGAAGAGGCGAGTTTGAAGACCTTGCAAGATGAGATGGCTAGATTGACAGAAAGATTAGAAGCCATCAAATCTCAGGGGGAGCAGGCACGTATTCAGGAGCAAGGCTTGTCCCTCGCTTATCAGCAGACCAGCCAACAAGTTGAAGAACTGGAAACTCTTTGGAAACTTCAAGAAGAGGAATTAAATCGTCTTTCTGACGGAGATTGGCAAGTAGATAAAGAAAAATACCAAGAGCGCCTTGCTACTATTGCCAGTGACAAGCAAAATCTGGAAGCTGAGATTGAAGAGATTAAGTCTAACAAAAACGCCATCCAAGAACGCTATCAAAACTTGCAGGAAGAGCTAGCGCAAGCTCGCCTGCTTAAGACAGAACTACAAGGGCAAAAACGTTATGAAGTAGCTGATATTGAGCGTTTAGGCAAAGAATTGGACAATTTAGATATCGAACAAGAGGAAATCCAGCGCCTTCTTCAAGAAAAGGTTGATAATCTTGAGAAAGTTGATACGGATTTGCTCAGTCAACAGGCCGAAGAAGCCAAATCTCAGAAAACAAATCTCCAACAAGGTTTGATTCGCAAGCAGTTTGAATTGGATGATATAGAAGGTCAGCTGGATGATATTGCCAGTCATTTGGACCAGGCTCGCCAGCAGAATGAAGAGTGGATTCGCAAGCAAACTCGTGCTGAAGCCAAGAAAGAAAAGGTCAGCGAGCGCTTGCGCCATCTACAAAGTCAATTAATAGACCAGTACCAAATTAGCTATACAGAAGCTATCGAAAAGGCGCATGAGTTGGAAAATCTCAATCTGGCAGAGCAAGAGGTTAAGGATTTGGAGAAGGCTATTCGCTCACTGGGTCCTGTCAACTTGGAAGCTATTGACCAGTACGAAGAAGTCCACAACCGTCTGGGTTTCCTAAATAGCCAGCGAGATGATATTTTGTCAGCGAAAAACCTGCTTCTAGAGACTATCACAGAGATGAATGATGAGGTTAAGGAACGCTTTAAATCAACCTTTGAGGCTATTCGTGAGTCCTTTAAAGTGACCTTCAAGCAGATGTTTGGTGGAGGTCAGGCGGACCTGATTTTGACTGAGGGAGACTTGCTGACAGCTGGGGTTGAGATTTCTGTTCAACCTCCAGGTAAGAAAATCCAGTCTCTCAACCTCATGAGTGGTGGTGAAAAAGCTCTATCGGCTCTTGCCTTGCTCTTCTCGATTATCCGTGTTAAGACTATCCCATTTGTTATTTTGGATGAGGTAGAGGCTGCGCTGGACGAAGCTAATGTTAAGCGTTTCGGGGATTACCTCAACCGCTTTGACAAGGACAGCCAGTTCATCGTCGTAACCCACCGTAAGGGAACTATGGCAGCGGCCGATTCCATCTATGGAGTGACCATGCAAGAATCGGGTGTTTCAAAGATTGTCTCAGTTAAGTTAAAAGATTTAGAAAGTATTGAAGGATGACAATTAAACTAGTAGCAACGGATATGGACGGAACCTTCCTAGATGAGAATGGACGCTTTGATATGGATCGCCTCAAGTCTCTCTTGGTTTCCTACAAGGAAAAAGGGATTTACTTTGCGGTAGCTTCGGGGCGAGGATTTCTATCCTTAGAAAAATTATTTTCTGATGTTCGTGATAACATTATTTTCATCGCGGAAAATGGAAGTTTGGTCGAATATCAAGGTCAGGACTTGTATGAAGCGACCATGTCTCGTGAGTTTTATCTAGCAACTTTTGAAAAGCTGAAAATGTCACCTTATGTAGATATCAATAAACTGCTCTTGACGGGTAAGAAGGGTTCTTATGTGCTAGATACGGTTGATGAGACCTATTTGAAAGAGAGCCAGCATTATAATGAAAATATCCAAAAAGTAGCGAGTTTGGAAGATATTACAGATGATATTTTCAAATTTACAACCAACTTCACAGAAGAAACGCTAGAAGCTGGAGAAGCTTGGGTAAATGAAAATGTTCCTGGTGTCAAAGCCATGACAACTGGCTTTGAATCCATTGATATTGTTCTGGACTATGTCGATAAGGGAGTGGCCATTGTTGAATTAGCTAAAAAACTTGGTATCACAATGGATCAGGTTATGGCTTTTGGAGACAATCTAAATGACTTGCACATGATGCAGGTTGTCGGTCATCCTGTAGCTCCTGAAAATGCACGACCAGAAATTTTAGAATTAGCAGAGACTGTGATTGGTCACCATAAGGACCAGTCGGTTATCGCTTATATGGAGGGCTTATAATGGCAGATATAAAATTGATTGCATTGGACTTGGACGGGACCTTGCTGACTACTGATAAAAGGCTGACGGATCGTACCAAGGCAACCCTGAAAGCTGCACGTGATCGTGGTATCAAGGTCGTATTGACAACTGGTCGTCCCTTAAAAGCTATGGATTTCTTCCTTCATGAGCTAGGGACTGACGGCCAGGAAGATGAGTATACCATTACCTTTAATGGTGGTTTGGTTCAGAAAAATACAGGTGAAATCCTTGATAAAACAGTCTTTTCATATGATGATGTGGCACGCTTGTATGAGGAAACAGAGAAATTATCACTGCCTCTTGATGCTATCTCAGAAGGAACGGTTTATCAAATCCAATCTGACCAAGAAAGTCTTTATGCCAAATTTAATCCAGCATTGACCTTTGTTCCAGTGGCCTTTGAAGACCTATCTAGTCAAATGACTTACAATAAGTGCGTGACTGCCTTTGCTCAAGAACCCTTGGATGCAGCCATTCAAAAGATTTCACCAGAATTGTTTGACCAATATGAAATCTTTAAATCACGTGAAATGTTGCTAGAATGGTCACCAAAGAATGTTCATAAAGCAACAGGCTTGGCAAAACTAATCAGCCATCTGGGAATTGACCAAAGCCAAGTTATGGCTTGTGGTGACGAGGCCAATGACCTCTCGATGATTGAATGGGCAGGGCTTGGTGTTGCCATGCAAAATGCTGTTCCTGAAGTCAAGGCAGTCGCAAATGTAGTGACTCCAATGACCAACGATGAAGAGGCTGTCGCCTGGGCTATCGAAGAATATGTACTAAAGGAGAACTAAGATATGGGATTATTTGACCGTCTATTCGGAAAAAAAGAAGAACCTAAAATCGAAGAAGTTGTAAAAGAAGCTCTAGAAAATCTTGATTTGTCTGAAGATACTGATCCTGCCTTCACAGAAGCTGAGGAAGTTCCTCAAGAAGAAGCAGAAGTTGAAAGTTCTGAAGAAGCTGTGTTTGAAGAAGAGGAAATCCAAGACACAGTTGAAGAAAGTGTGGATTCAGAGTCAGTTGTAGAAGTTTCTCAAGAAGAAGTCGAAGAATTGCCAAACTCAGAAGAAGTCACAGAGGAAGAGAATCCTGAGCGCGAAGAAACTGTAGAAGAAAATAGTTCTGAAGTTCTTGAACCGGAAACGCCTCAAGCCGAAGAAACCGTTCAGGAAAAATATGACCGCAGTCTTAAGAAAACTCGTACAGGATTTGGTGCCCGCTTGAATGCCTTCTTTGCCAACTTCCGCTCTGTTGACGAAGAATTTTTCGAGGAACTGGAAGAACTACTGATTATGAGTGACGTCGGTGTGCAGGTAGCTTCTAACTTAACAGAGGAGCTACGTTACGAAGCTAAGCTTGAAAATGCCAAGAAACCTGATGCACTTCGCCGTGTCATCATTGAGAAATTAGTTGAGCTTTATGAAAAAGATGGCAACTACGATGAAAGTATTCATTTCCAAGATGGCTTGACAGTTATGCTCTTTGTTGGTGTGAATGGTGTTGGGAAAACCACATCTATCGGAAAACTAGCCCACCGCTACAAACAAGCTGGCAAGAAGGTCATGTTGGTTGCGGCAGATACCTTCCGTGCAGGGGCAGTAGCCCAGCTAGCTGAATGGGGCCGTCGTGTGGACGTTCCAGTTGTGACTGGACCTGAAAAAGCTGACCCAGCCAGTGTGGTCTTTGATGGCATGGAACGTGCCGTGGCTGAAGGTATCGATATTCTCATGATTGATACTGCTGGTCGTCTGCAAAATAAGGACAATCTTATGGCTGAGCTAGAAAAGATTGGTCGTATTATCAAACGTGTTGTGCCAGAAGCACCTCATGAAACCTTCTTGGCGCTTGATGCATCAACAGGTCAAAATGCCCTAGTACAGGCTAAAGAATTTTCAAAAATCACACCTTTAACAGGAATTGTCTTGACTAAGATCGATGGAACTGCTCGAGGTGGTGTTGTTCTAGCCATCCGTGAGGAACTCAATATTCCTGTAAAATTAATTGGTTTTGGTGAAAAAATCGATGATATTGGAGAGTTTAACTCAGAAAACTTTATGAAGGGGCTCTTAGAAGGCTTAATCTAATCAGAAGTAAAAATCCTGCAAGGTACAAACTTGCAGGAAATTTTTTTATTCTAAACGACCATCTTGACGATAGGCGATATCTGGTTGCCAAGTCCATTTTGCACCGAATTTTTCAAGTAAATCAAAGCTGGCTTGAGGTCCCATGCTTCCAGCTTTATAGTCATGAAGTGGGGCACCATTTTCAGCCCAGAGCTCTTCGATACGGTCAATCAATTTCCATGACGCACCAACTTCATCCCAGTGGCTAAAGTTAGTTGAGTTGTTGTTTAAGACATCATAAATCAATTTTTCGTATGGTTCTGGAGAAGCACCAGTTGCGGTCGCGTCTGTACGGTAATCAAGTGAGTTAGGAGCCAAGTTGAACTCTTCTCCTACTTGCTTCCCATTTAGGCTAAGAGAGAAGCCTTCTGTTGGTTGGATATAGATGGTCAAAATATTTGGAGCAAGTGGTTCTCCAAAGATAGAATCCATTTGTTTAAAGACGATGTTGACATGAGTTCCTTTTTCAGTTAGTCGTTTACCAGTACGGAAGAAGAAAGGAACACCACGGAAGCGATCGCTGTCTACAAAGAAAGCACCAGATGCAAAGGTTTCAGTTGTAGATTCTGGATTCACATTTGGCTCGCTACGATAAGAGATGTATTTCATGCCATCAATCTTACCAGAACGGTATTGGCCACGGATAAAGTGTTCTTTAAGCTCTTCATCAGTTGGATGATAGAGGTTTTTAAAGACCTTAATCTTTTCAGCACGAATCTCGTCTTTTGTGAAGCTGGCTGGCTTATCCATAGCAAGTAGGGAAAGAAGTTGGAGTGTATGGTTTTGTACCATGTCGCGGAGGGCACCAGATTCATCATAATAGCCACCACGTTCTTCTACACCCAAGCGCTCTGCAAAGGTAATTTGAACATTGTCGATAAAGTCCTTGTTCCAAACATTTTCAAAAATCAGGTTGGCAAAGCGAACTGCAAAGATGCTTTGAATCATTTCCTTACCAAGATAATGGTCAATACGGAAAATTTGTTCTTCGTCAAATGTTGCTAGGAGCTCGTCATTTAACTTGCTTGCAGTTGCGTAGTCTGTTCCAAATGGTTTCTCAACGATTAAACGCTCAAAACCTTTACCATCTACAATGTTTTCAGACTTGAGGTGCTTAGCAATAGTTCCAAAGAATTGAGGAGCCATAGACAAGAAGAAAAGCTTGTTGTGTTCAGCTTGGTACTTGTCATTTAATTCAGCCTGCAATTGACGTAGAGCAATGTAGTGTTCTGTATCATTGACATCATGGCTTTGATAGTAGAAGTGGCTAGCGAACTCTTGAGCCTGTTCGGTACTATCTGCCAAATCAAGGATGGATTCGACTACAACAGATTCAAAATATTCCTTGCTCCAAGGACGACGGGCAGTTCCAATAACTGCAAAGTGCTTGGAAAGATTGCCGGATTTATAAAGTCTAAAAAGGGAAGGGTAGAGCTTGCGTTTAGCCAGGTCTCCACTCGCACCGAAAATTGTAACAATAACCTTAGATGACATCTAGCTACCTAATTTCTATTTTTATTCCTAGTCTTGCTAGGTATGAGGAAATCTCATTTCATAAACTTAATTCTAACATAATTTTCCGAAAAATCAAAAAATCCAATACGAGATAGAAAAAAACTGCAAGGAAATCCTTACAGTTTAAGTTTAGACGTTTAAGACCTTGTCCAAGAACTCTTTCAGACGTGGGTGTTGAGGGTTATCAAAGATTTGATCAGGTGTTCCGTCTTCAAGGAACTCGCCATCAGCAGTAAAAATAACGCGGTTGGCAACCTGACGGGCAAATCCCATTTCATGGGTAACGATAATCATGGTCATGCCTTGCTCAGCCAATTCTTTCATAACGTTCAGTACATCTCCGACCATCTCAGGGTCAAGGGCAGAAGTTGGTTCATCAAAGAGCATGATGTCTGGATTCATTGCTAGTCCACGAGCGATGGCCACACGTTGTTTTTGACCACCTGATAGGCTATCTGGGTTGGCATTAGCTTTATCTGCTAGCCCAACCTTGTCAAGCAACTCCATTCCCAATTTCTCAGCTTCTTCCTTAGTCATCAACTTGTGCTCAATAGGAGCAAAGGTAATGTTGTCCAATACAGACATGTGTGGGAAGAGGTTGAAGTGTTGGAACACCATTCCGATATTTTCACGGACGTGGTCAACGTTGGTAGTTTTTTCAGTTAAGTCATAGCCGTTCACAGTGATATGTCCGCTAGTAACTTCTTCTAGAAGATTAAGGCTACGGAGGAAGGTTGACTTACCAGAACCGGAAGGACCGATGATACAAACAACATCTCCTTCATAGAACTTAGTTGTAATTCCTTTTAGGACCTTATTTTTTCCATATTGTTTATGTAAGTCATTTACATCAATTTTTAATTTTGCCATTAACGAATCCTCTTTTCTAAGCGTTTCGCTAGTCTAGTCAAAAGTGTGATAATTACAAGATAGAAGATAGCAAGGATTGCATACATCTTGAAACTTTGGTAGTTACGGGCAATGATGATCTTACCAGTTTGGAAGAGTTCAACCAAACCGATAGCAGATACGATAGTTGTATCTTTAAGTGCGATAACGAATTGGTTGACAAAGTTTGGCAACATCAATTTAGTTGCTTGTGGCAAGATAATCTTACGCATTGTTTTTCCGTAAGAGATCCCCAAGCTTCGGCTGGCTTCCATTTGACCAACTGGAACGGCCTGAATACCACCACGAACGATTTCAGCTATATAAGCAGCCGCATTGAGTGAGAGGGCAATAGTACCAGCTACGAAGTCGTTAATTGGACTTTGTTGGCCTGTGATAGACTCTATGAAGTTTGGAATTCCCCAGAAGATGAAGGCTGCAAGAATCATCAAAGGAATACCACGGATAACGTCAACAAAAATCTCAGAGATCACACGAAGAGATTTGTAAGGGCTAACGCTAAACATACCAAAGATAATTCCGATAACAATAGCAATAGCAAATGAGATGAGAGCTAGAGCAAGAGTGATACCAAGCCCGCTAAGGAGTTGTTTGTAGTTATTTTGAAGCAAACCCCAGATAGTTGTCTCATCAACAGTGCTTGTTGAAGCAGATGAAGATTCGCTAGCTAGGTATTTATCAAGAATCTTTTGGAATTCTCCGTTTGCTTTAAGGTTTGCAAGTCCGTTGTTGAACATTTGAATCAATTCTGGATTTGCTCCTTTTTTAACGGCAAAGGCTGTTTCACCGATTGGAGTTCCAGCGATAGGAGTTTTCAATTTTTGACCTTGGCTGATAGAATATTTAAGGACAGGCTCATCATCCATAACGGCATCAATGGCTCCAGTGTTTAAACTGTCATACATTGAAGAACCATCTGCAAAGGTTTTAATTTTGTAACCGTATTTGCTTTGATTTTCTGTTAGGAAGGTTTGAGAAGCAGTTCCGTTTTTAACACCAACTGTCTTTCCTTTTAAATCTTCATAAGAAGCAATGGTGCTTGATTCTTTGACACCAAGGATAGTATTAGCAGTGTAGTATGATTCTGAGAAGTCAAAAGTTGCTTTACGAGCATCTGTGACAGACATACCAGCAATGATACCATCAGCTTGACCAGCTTGGACAGCGCTGATAGCTGCATCGAAGCCAGGGTTAGTAATTTCAATTTCAAAACCTTGGTCTTTAGCGATTGCCTTAATCAAATCCATATCGATACCAGTATATTGGTTGCTTGAGTTTTGGAAAACAAAAGGTGCAAAAGAAGAATCGCTGGCAATAATGTATTTAGCTTTAACAGGAATAGCTTTTAATCCTGCTAGAGTCGTTGTAGTTGGCACTGCTGAAGATGATGAAGCGGTCCATTTCTTGATGATTTTATCAAGACTACCATCTTTTTTCATTTCAGCCAAGGCTTGGTTAAATTCAGTAACCAAGTGCTCGTATTTGCTTCCTTTTTTCACACCGAAAGCAAAACTACCAACAGCTTCCCCATCCATTTCAATATGGAGGTCTTGACCTTGGTTAATCGCATACTCGATAACAGGTTTGTCATCCATCATAGCATCGATAGCACCAGCACTTAAGCTGTTGTTCATCAAATCACCAGTGTCAAATGTTTTAATAGTAAAGCCGTATTTATCTTTGATACTTTCAAGGAAACGTTGAGCGGCTGTTCCGTTTTTAACACCAACAGTTTTACCTTTTAATTGGTCGTACTGACTAATCTTGTGTGACTTTGTAGTTGCAATGACAACTTTTGTATCATAGTAAGTATCAGACATGGTGAAAACTTTTTCACGTTCTGCTGTCTTTGTCATTCCTGCCATGATAGCGTCAGCTTGACCAGCTTGAACCGCATTGACCGCTGCGTCAAATCCAGGATAGGACATCTGAATGTGCCATTCTTTAATTTCAGCAACTTTGTTGATAATGTCAACATCAATTCCTTTATAAGTTTGATCTGAATCTTTAAACTCAAAAGGTGCATAGGCGGTATCAGATACAATCTTAATCGTCTCTGCTTTCGCAATACCTAATGAGAAAATTGGGAATAAAATTAGCAAAAATGCTAGAAATTTTTTCTTCATTTTTAGTCTCCTTTTCCGAATATTTTCCCATTATATCAGAAAAAGTAAAAAAAGGCAAATTTTTATATTTTTGTGTCAGAAAATATAACATCATTTTTTTCTTTTCTTTCTTGATTTGCTACCATAAAGTGCTATAATAATAGTATATAATAGTAGAAAAAGAGGGCAGGGATATGAAGGACAAAAGAATATTTAAAGACTTCCAAGCTTCAAAAATGAGTTTATATATTTACACAAGCCTCTTGTTTGCCTTTGTTTTTGTCTTTATAGGAGAGTTGGTGGCTTATACTTTGTATGGTATTAGTTTGTTAGCTCTCATCGGACTTGCTAGAAATTTTGGAGAGACTGGTCAAAATCTTGCAACTTACCTGCAGACCTTGCAACAGAGCTTGATGGATAGAACAAGTGACTTTCGATTAATTCTAGAATTATTGTCCTTTGGTTTTATTCTCAATACTGTGTTCAGATGGACAAGAAAAGTTGAGAAAAGACCTATTCGCACCTTGGGATTTTATAGAGAGAATTTCCTCAGCAATCTTTTTAAAGGATTTGGTTTAGGTCTGGCACTTTTTCTTCTGACCTTGTTAGCTTTAGTGGCCTTGGGGCAATATCGTTTGGAGTCCATTCACTTGAATCCTTATTCGCTTATCTTTGTTGTCTTTACTATTCCATTTTGGATTTTACAGGGGACAGCAGAAGAAGTGGTGTCCCGTGCTTGGCTCCTTCCTCAATTGGCCTCACGAACCAATCTAAAACTTGCTATTGTTATATCTAGTCTATTCTTTACCCTGCTTCATATGAGCAATTCTGGTATAACACCTTTATCTCTAGTGAATCTCTTCTTATTCGGAGTTGCCATGGCTCTTTACCTTCTCAAAACCGATACAGTTTGGGGTGTTTCGGGTATTCATGGCGCCTGGAATTTTGCTCAGGGAAATCTCTTTGGGATTTTAGTTAGTGGTCAACCATCAGGAACGTCATTGATGACCTTTTTACCACAAGGCGATCAGGGCTGGCTATCAGGTGGATCTTTTGGGATAGAAGGATCTATCATGACAAGTCTGGTCTTGCTACTGCTGATTGTCTATCTAGCCTATCAATTAAAGAAAGAAAATGAGAGGATGTGACTTTGGTCCGTCCTTTTCTTCGTGAAAATGCTACAAGTATGCTAAAATAGGAATAGCACATGGAGAGAGGATTCTTATGATCAATCGCATTACAGATAATCAATTTAAACTAGTATCAAAATACCAACCATCTGGCGACCAACCCCAAGCTATCGAGCAATTGGTTGACAATATCGAGGGTGGAGAAAAAGCTCAGATTCTGATGGGGGCGACTGGTACAGGGAAGACCTATACCATGAGTCAGGTCATTTCCAAAGTCAATAAACCAACTTTGGTTATTGCCCACAATAAAACTCTAGCAGGACAGCTCTATGGGGAGTTTAAGGAATTTTTCCCTGAAAATGCAGTTGAGTACTTCGTATCCTACTATGACTATTACCAGCCAGAAGCCTATGTCCCTTCTAGCGATACCTATATTGAAAAGGACAGTTCTGTTAACGACGAGATTGACAAACTCCGCCACTCAGCGACTTCAGCCCTTCTGGAGCGTAATGATGTCATCGTTGTGGCTTCCGTTTCTTGTATCTATGGTTTGGGTTCGCCCAAGGAATACGCTGATAGCGTTGTGAGTCTGCGTCCAGGTCTTGAAATCTCTCGTGATAAACTCTTGAATGACTTGGTAGATATCCAGTTTGAGCGAAATGACATTGATTTCCAACGGGGGAGATTTCGTGTGCGTGGGGATGTGGTGGAGATTTTTCCAGCTTCCCGTGATGAACATGCTTTTCGAGTAGAATTTTTTGGAGACGAAATCGACCGTATTCGTGAAGTTGAGGCTCTGACAGGTCAGGTCTTGGGAGAAGTGGATCATTTGGCAATTTTCCCAGCTACTCACTTTGTGACCAATGACGACCATATGGAAGTTGCCATTGCCAAGATTCAAGCAGAATTAGAAGAGCAGTTAGCTGTCTTTGAGAAAGAGGGTAAACTGCTTGAAGCCCAGCGTTTGAAACAGCGGACAGAGTATGATATCGAAATGTTGCGTGAGATGGGCTATACCAACGGGGTTGAAAACTATTCTCGTCACATGGATGGACGGAGCGAAGGAGAGCCTCCTTATACGCTTCTTGACTTCTTCCCAGATGATTTCTTGATTATGATTGACGAGAGTCACATGACCATGGGACAAATCAAGGGCATGTACAATGGAGACCGTTCGCGAAAGGAAATGTTAGTTAATTATGGTTTCCGTTTGCCGTCTGCTCTGGACAATCGTCCTCTCCGTCGGGAGGAGTTTGAAAGCCATGTTCATCAGATTGTTTACGTTTCAGCGACACCTGGTGACTATGAAAATGAACAGACCGAGACAGTGATTGAGCAAATCATTCGTCCGACAGGTCTTTTGGATCCTGAGGTGGAGGTCCGTCCGACTATGGGACAGATTGATGACCTATTGGGTGAAATCAATGCCCGTGTTGAAAAGAACGAGCGAACCTTTATCACCACCTTGACCAAGAAAATGGCAGAAGACTTGACCGACTACTTCAAGGAAATGGGTATCAAAGTCAAGTACATGCACTCGGATATCAAGACCTTGGAGCGTACTGAGATTATCCGCGACTTGCGTTTAGGAGTCTTTGACGTTTTGGTCGGAATCAATCTCCTCCGTGAAGGGATTGACGTTCCTGAAGTGAGCCTCGTAGCTATTCTTGATGCTGACAAGGAAGGATTCCTTCGAAACGAGCGTGGCCTAATCCAGACTATTGGACGTGCTGCCCGTAACAGCGAAGGGCATGTCATCATGTATGCGGATACGATGACTCAGTCTATGCAACGTGCCATTGATGAAACGGCCCGCCGTCGCAAAATCCAGATGGCCTATAATGAAGAGCATGGTATTGTACCACAGACAATCAAGAAAGAAATCCGTGACCTGATTGCCGTGACCAAAGCAGTTGCTAAGGAAGAAGACAAGGAAGTCGATATCAATAGCCTCAATAAACAAGAGCGCAAAGAACTCCTCAAGAAACTTGAAAAACAAATGCAAGAAGCCGTCGAAGTGCTTGACTTTGAACTAGCAGCACAGATACGTGATATGATGATGGAAGTGAAGGCGTTGGATTAGGGGAATTTTATGAATATTTTAGTTATCAATGGACATCCTGATAAAGAAAGTTACTGCCAAGCAATTTTTCAAACGATTGTAGAAAATATAGACTCAAAGAGACATGAACTTGAAATGATTAATCTTAATGAGGAAGAGTTTGATCCTGTTTTACGTTATGGTTATCGACAAAGAATGGAGGACGATCCGTTTATTCTACACTCTCAAGAATTAATCCAGTGGGCAGATCATTTCATTTTTGTTTATCCTATTTGGTGGAGTAGCATGCCTAGTCTATTGAAGGGGTGGATTGATCGTGTTTTTACGCCAGGCATTGCATACTCCGCAAATAATCGAGGAAGCTTTATTTTGAACTACTTGAGAGGGAAACAGTTCAAAAAGTTACTAAAAGGAAAAACAGCTAGTATCTATGCAACATCTATGGCACCAACTTGGTGGTACAAAGTATTTTCAGGTTCTATTAACATTCCAGACAGTTATGGAATATCAGTATTAAAGAATGCTGTATTGAATCATTGTGGCATAAAAACAAAGAGGGTTTCAATCTTAGGAGAGTTAGGCCGTGAAGTAAATACAAGTTCAACAAGACAAAAATTTCTACACAAAGTAGCAAAGGAAGTCAGGGCGTTGGATTAAGGAGAAGAAAATAAATGACGGTTATTATCAAATCAATGGGAACTCCTGAAGAGATAGAAGGTAAATCCTTCGTTCATTGGCAGACGTGGAGAGAGGCTTATGATGACCTTTTACCTGCAGAATTTCAGGAGACGATGACATTAGAAAGATGTCGATTCTTTAGTCAAAAATATCCAGAAAATACATTGATCGCGATGGATGGCATGAAGGTAGTTGGTTTTATCAGTTATGGAAACTTTCGTGATGAGACTATTCAAGCTGGCGAAATTATTGCCTTATATGTTTTAAAAGACTATTATGGAAAAGGTATTGCACAAAAGTTAATGAAAGCAGCTTTGATTGCTCTTGATCATTTTTCTGAAATTTTCTTATGGGTATTGAAAGATAATAAGCGCGCCATTGCTTTCTATCAAAAAATGGGCTTTACTTTTGATGGACAAGAAAAGATGCTTGAACTTGGAAAGCCTATAAAGGAAAAACGGATGGTATTTCAATACTAAACAATTTTAAAAAGTAGAAGCTAATGGCACTGGTACCAAGTCTAAAAATTTAATAAATTAGAAAGCGAGTAAATTTATGTCCCGTTCCCAATTAACGATTTTAACAAACATTTGTCTGATTGAAGACCTCGAAACTCAGCGCGTGGTGATGCAGTATCGCGCCCCTGAAAACAATCGCTGGTCTGGCTATGCCTTTCCTGGAGGCCATGTAGAAAATGGCGAGTCTTTCGCAGAGTCTGTCATTCGTGAAATTTATGAAGAAACAGGATTGACTATCCAGAATCCTCAACTTGTCGGCATTAAAAATTGGCCACTAGATACTGGTGGGCGCTATATTGTCATTTGTTATAAGGCGACAGAGTTTACTGGAACTCTTCAATCTTCAGAAGAGGGAGAAGTTTCTTGGGTGCAAAAAGACCAGATTCCAAACTTGGATCTGGCCTATGATATGTTACCTTTGATGGAAATGATGGAAGCTCCGGACAAATCTGAATTTTTCTACCGCCACCGTACAGAAGATGGCTGGGAGAAAGAGATTTTTTAGTCTTTTACTAAATAACCGAGCTGATCCAAGGCCTCCTCGATATAGTGGAGGTCTTGTTGTGTTTCGGCTTCAACTAGGTGGTAATGGATACCATCTGTCAATTCAGACAGAGGTCTAAAGTCAGAATGCTCGACTTGTTCTAGAAAATGCTGCACATCTCTGCGACAAGACAGTTTCAGCAAGGTTTCAATTTCTCCATAAACGGGATGGTCAATCAAGGTGTTTTGAACACGTCCACCATTATCTACGATAGCGAGGAGTTCTTGCCCGATTTCTTCAACTTCATGTTTAACTTTGAAAAGTTTGTGGGCGTATGGATTGACATCAACTTGCTTATAGACGTAGCCACGATTGGTGGATAGGATAGGAGCGCCATCGGCTCTCAAAATTGCAATGTCTTGTACAATGACTTGTCGTGTGACATGAAAATGTTCAGCTAAGCTTTGGCCATTGAGGGCTTTAGGAGCTTCTTTCAAGAGTTGGAGCAGGGCTTGTTTGCGATCTTTTGTCATAGTTCTTCCTTTTACCGGCGTTTTCGAAGCACTTTATAGACAGCTAGTGCTAATGTATAGTCTACCATACTATGGATAATTGTGCCAAATCCAACTAGCACAAATAGAACATAGAACATATTTTCTACATTGGTACCGGAAGTTGCATAAAAAAGGACACAGGCTAATACTTCAGCAAGGGCATGAACGACAGCCAAAATAAAGTTGAAAATCCAGGAAGATTTTGCTTTATCTAGGGTATCGGGAAATTTCTGTAGGTAAAGAGCGCCCAAAGTCCCAAAAAAGATATGGGAAAAAGCCCGAAAAACGATGACCATGGGATAGCCAGCCATCAAAAATCCAAAACTAGAGGCTAGGATGACAAAAACGGCCATCAAGGGAGACAGGAACATGGCAATAAAAATAGCGATGTGACTACCCAACGTATAGGAAGCAGGTGGAATGACAATCTTAAAGGGCATAACAATTGGAATCAAAATCGCAATAGCCGTTAAGAGGGCTGTCATTGTCATAAATTGTGTCTTTTTCCGTGTATTCATAAGAATCTCCTTTTCAACTGTATATACACTAGTATAGTACAATAAAGAAGACAATAAAGCAAGGATTTACTTAGGTTTATAGGTCATTTTTAGTTAGATATTGGTAAAAATTCCACTAAAAAAGGAAATACACAGAACAAAATCTCCACCTTCAGGTTTGAAAGTGGAGATTGTTTTTATTTCTTCAAAGTTTGCAGTCTTGGAACAATAGCTAGGGTTAGAACTGCGGAAATGACTAATTCGGCAATCGAATTTGTTGAGATAACGGTTGCTAGGAGTTTTTGGATATTACCATCAAAAACATTCCCAAAAAGGTAGAAAATTCCACCAAGTACAAAGACTGTGTTGGTAAGTGAACCAAGGGCACCAGCTAGAATCAGACCAGTTTTATTTTTCATCAGTTTATAGACTAGATACGGAGTTAAACCAATCAAAATACGTGGGACGATGGCAATGATAGCTGAATAGATGTTTCCGTTTGGTACAAATGGCGAGAAGAGGTAGCTTGTCGGCAGAATCGTGATTGTGTTAACGGTCAAGCTAAGAAGCCCCATCAAAAATCCAAGTGTAACCCCAACTCGTGGACCGTAAATAATGCTAGCAATAATGACAGGAATATGAACGATAGTCGGTTTGATTGGGAATGGAAAAAGGTTAAAGATAAGTGAGCTCAGGAAGTGAATCACAAGCATGGTTGCAAAGAAGATAGCAATGGGCGCAATATTAGAGCGTTTTTTCATCGAGAGTTTCCTTTATTCTTTCTAAAATAATTGTGAGGTCGGCTAAGGCTCCTCTTCCGTGGTCTCCACAAGCTAGTAAGGATTCCTTAGGAGAAATTAGCTGATAGCCGTAGGTTTCTAATGTTTTCAGATTAGCCTGAGTTGCTGGATGTTCATACATCTTTGTATTCATAGCAGGTGCGATGAGTTTGGGAATATGACTTGGCAAGGCTAGAGCTGTACTGGTTACCATATTGTCCGCAAAGCCGTGGGCTAATTTTGCAACAGTGTTAGCAGTTGCAGGGGCCACAATAAATAAATCCGCCTTTTTTCCAAGTTCGATATGATTGACTTGATCTGGATAGGGTTCCTTCATGACATCCAAGTGGACGGAATTCTGTGAGAGTACCTGCAGTGTCAAAGGTTGGATAAACTCTGTAGCAGCCAGAGTCATTAAGACAGTGACTTGATGACCTTGTTTTTTTAGAGAACTGACTAAATCTGCAGACTTGTAAGAGGCGATTGAGCCCGTTACAGCCAAGAGAATATGTGCCATAGCTTTCCTTTCTAAGAATGGTAGGCTTGAATTTTTTCAAGGAGGAGTTTTGCAATTTCTTCTTTAGTGTTAACAGTTTGAAGATGATCCTTCTCAACAAAGATAGCTCGGTGCTGATCTGCTGAGATTTGAGTGAGATCATTTGCAATGATTAAGTCTGCTTGGTTCTTGATAAGACTTTTTCTGGCAATGTTAACTAGATGGTCTTCGGTAACATCAACCAGCAGTTTGAAACCAATCAGATGAATAGTAGGATTCCATTCCTTGACTAGAGAGATGATTTTGGGTGTTTTTTTCAAGAATAAAACCTGAATCTCGTCAGTTGAAGAAATCTTAGCCTGATGATTCTGCTTGTTTAAAAATTCCTCTAGATTGGAACTAGCCTGAACTTCCTCCAGCCCTGTCATATAAACAGGAGTGTAATCAGATACGGCCATTGAGTGAATCAAGACTTTATAATCCTTGACACGTTCTTGCATTTCAAGGAGAAGGTCGTTTGTATTGTTAATTTCTCGAATGCTTAGGTTGGGATGAGCTTTTGGCTTCAGAGCTCGTTTTGTTGTAATCAAACAAACTTCATGCCCTGCACTCAGCAAGGTTTCTGTGATGATTTTCCCCAAGCGACCAGTAGAATGGTTAGTGATAGAGCGGACGCTGTCGATAGCTTCACTGGTACCGCCCGATGTAACTAAAATTTTCATAGCACTATTGTACACAAAAATAAACGGTAAGTAAAATGAAAGCGATAAAAATTGAGTAAATTAATATATGGTCGATTTTGACAATCTCTTTTGTTTATTGCATAATAGGAGTATATGCAATAAAGGAGAGTGTTTGATGGATTTTTTTAAATTTGCTGATAATTTTACAAAAGAAGCTAGTAAGGTATTGAATGATGCTGGATCCGCTACCAGTAAAGTATTAAATGAAGCAGGGAAATTTACTGGAGAAGCTATTACAGAGTCTGTAAAAGTTATAGAAAATGTATCAAGTCAGGTTGGTGATGTTATCACAGATGTTTCTGAAAAAGCTATTGGGGTTGCTAGTGATGTGGCACAACATGTAACTAAAGCTTCATCGGAAACTGTTAATGAAGCAGGTAAAATAGCGAATAATACGAAAGAACAAATTGATGCTGTTGACCTCTTTAATTCTAAACTTAGAAAAGAAGCTGTCGAGGGATATAAAGAATCTATAAGATTGTATAATGATGAAGCTGATAATTTAGCTAATAAATCAACAGAACTCTATCAGGTTAGAGAAAAAGCGGTCAAAGTTGTAAAAATTATTGAAGAAAGAATTAGTAAGCTAGCCAATAAGCCAAAAGAGTTTGAGACAAAATTAGAAGAAATTGATGTTGAAATTCAGAATTTTGAAGATAAGCAAATTGTTATTTCACAGTCAATTAAGGAAGCTGAATTAGCAAGTGGTAGCACAGCGGCTACGGCTTCTCTTAGCGCATTAGGAGTAACGGTTGCAACTTTAGGGCCTACTGCCGCTATGGGTGTTGCAACTACATTTGGTGTTGCATCAACAGGTACTGCAATTTCAAGTTTGACAGGTGCTGCAGCAAATAGCGCCGCTCTGGCTTGGTTAGGTGGTGGAAGTGTAGCAGCTGGTGGAGGTGGAATGGCAGCAGGTAACGCATTTTTAGCATTGGCTGGTCCTGTCGGTTGGGGAATTGCAGGAGTTATGTTGACCGCTTCTGTAGGCGCTGGTGTAGTAGCTAATAGGAAAAATGAAGAAGTTGCAAAAGAGGCTATAGAGGAACAGAAAAAGGTAGAATTGTTGGCTAGACAACTTAAAGAAAAAGTAATAGAAGTTACGGAATTAATAGAACTAACTGAAAAACAAACAGAAGGAATTTATTTAGCCAATTTATCTTTAACTGGAATGGACTATAGCTTATTTACTGAAGATGAAAAATATAAAGCAGGTAATTTAGTGAATTCAACACTTTCACTGACAGCTATGATAAATAAGGAAATTAAAATAAATGGTTAATCAAATTTTTAATCAAGCATTTAACCAAGGTATTGGAGCATATGTCAATTGTTTAAATAATTTAAGAATTCAAGACTTACAAATTGCTATGAAAATGATAGAGGATGAATCTCGCAATGTCATCTTAAACAAGGATAATGCCTCTAAATTTTTAGATTATGCTAAAAAAAATATAGAAGATGTTATTGTTAAAAATCGTGGCGGTAATCGTGGAGTACATGGCTTTATAGCAGAGTTTGCAGAAGCAGGAATTGTAAATGCAAGGAGAGCAATTGAGGGATTAAACCCAATTGTTAAAGTTTTGAATGACAATGGACCAGCTGATTTATTAATTGGTAGAAATACCATTCAAATGAAGTTTTATAATAATCTACGTGATGAATTAGAACAATCATTTTTTTACAATACAAAAATGAAAATGATGTTTCCAAAAGATCACGTTCAAGTATTTGAAAAAATAATGGCTGGAGCAAAAGAAGTTGAATTTAATGGCAAGAGATTGTCCAGTAAACAAATTACAGATATACGTCAAATGATTAATGATATCACTGAAAGCAAGGGACTTACTTCATACAAATCTTGGATGAAATCTTCTGCTTTAGATTATAAAGACGCTCAAAAGAATTCAATTAACTCTCTATTGGATTCTGAACAGAAAAATATTTATAAAACAGTCAAACTGAAAAAACAAGAATTAAATAAAAAAAGATTAGTAGCCCAAAAACATGCATTACCTAATTTAAAAGAAGCTAACAAGGTTGCAAGAAACGCAGCTTTTTTACAGGGTGGTTTAGCTTTGATGTCGAGTGTGTATGGAAAATATAAAGAAGGAAAAAGTATTTTTGAATTCGAACAATCAGATTGGTTAGATTGTGGATTGGATACAGCTGAAGGAGTTATAAAGGGTGCAATATCTGGTTATTCTATTTATGGATTAACAAACGTTTTGGGGATTAGTGCTCCAAATGCTAGTGCTTTAGTTATGGCAACTTATGGAATGATAGACATTGTTCTAAAGTATAGATCTACAGAAATAACCCAAGATGAATTTATGAATCTTTTGACATTAAATGTAATGGATGCTTCCTTTGCAACAATTGGTGCTTGTATTGGTCAAGCAATGATTCCTATACCAGTTCTAGGTTCTATTGTGGGTTCAATAGCCAGCTCACTCATTTGGGAAATAGGGAAGGGAATATTAAATGATAGAGAACAAAAAATCATTCAAGACTATAAGGAAAATCTGAATGATTACATAAAAATTTTAGATAATCATTATCTTGCTATTTATAACGAAATCATAGAAAAATATAAAAAACTGGGTAAATTACAAGATTATTCGTTTGATTTATCGTTAAATACTAAACTTAGTTTTGAATATTCTATTGAGTTGGCAGAAAAATTAGAAATTGAAAGCACAAGAATTTTACATAATTTATCTGAAATTGACAGCTATTTTCTTGATTAAATTATTTTTTCATTATTCTATAGTTTCAAACTATAAAGCCATATAAAATTTAAGAAAGAACTCTAAAAACCTTAAAAACAGGGATATTTACGAACGTTTAGAGAGTTTAAGGATGTTAAAAATCTTGTTTTGTGTTATAATGAATTATCATATAAGAGGTTAGAGGAGTTTTGAATGAAAACAGATATTGAAATCGCACAGAGTATTGAGTTGAAGCCCATCGTTGATGTTGTAGAGAAACTGGGTATTTCTTACGATGATTTGGAGTTGTATGGAAAGTACAAGGCTAAGCTCAGCTTTGATAAAATTCGTGCAGTTGAGAGCAATCCAGTTGGGAAATTGATTTTGCTTACTGCTATCAACCCAACACCTGCAGGTGAAGGAAAATCAACTATTACCATTGGTCTGGCGGATGCCTTGAATAAGATTGGCAAGAAAACCATGATTGCTATTCGCGAACCATCTCTTGGTCCAGTCATGGGTATCAAAGGTGGTGCTGCTGGTGGTGGTTACGCCCAAGTCCTGCCAATGGAAGACATCAACCTCCACTTTACTGGAGACATGCATGCCATTACAACTGCCAACAATGCTCTTTCTGCCTTGATTGACAATCACTTGCACCAAGGGAATGAGCTAGGAATTGACCAACGCCGTATTCTCTGGAAACGTGTAGTGGACTTGAACGATCGAGCCCTTCGTCATGTAACCGTTGGACTTGGTGGTCCTCTAAATGGTATTCCACGTGAGGATGGTTTTGATATTACAGTTGCTTCAGAAATTATGGCCATTCTTTGTTTGGCAACAGACATCGAGGACTTGAAACGACGTTTGGCCAATATCGTTATCGGTTATCGCTATGACCGTACGCCTGTTTCTGTTGGTGATTTGCAGGTTGAAGGTGCCTTGGCTTTGATTTTGAAGGATGCTATTAAGCCGAACCTGGTTCAGACAATTTACGGTACACCTGCCTTTGTACATGGTGGTCCATTTGCCAATATCGCTCATGGATGTAACTCTGTCTTGGCAACGACAACAGCCCTTCACTTAGCGGACTACACAGTTACTGAAGCTGGTTTTGGTGCGGACCTTGGTGCTGAGAAATTCCTTGATATCAAGACACCAAACTTGCCAACATCTCCAGATGCAGTTGTCATTGTCGCAACCCTTCGTGCCCTTAAGATGAATGGTGGTGTGGCTAAAGATGCTCTTACAGAGGAAAATGTGGAGGCGGTTCGTGCAGGTTTTGCTAACTTGAAACGCCACGTTGAGAACATCCGTAAGTTTGGTATTCCAGCAGTTGTAGCTATCAACGAATTTTTATCTGATACAGAAGCTGAAATTGCAGCCTTAAAAGAACTTTGTGCCTCAATCGATGTACCAGTTGAGCTGGCTAGTGTTTGGGCTGATGGTGCAGAAGGTGGAGTAGCACTTGCCGAAACAGTTGTTAAGACTATCGCTGAAAACCCAGCTAACTATAAACGTTTGTATGACAATGACCTTTCTGTCCAAGAAAAGATTGAAAAGATTGTTACTGAAATCTATCGCGGTAGCAAAGTGAACTTTGAGAAGAAAGCTCAAACACAAATTTCTCAAATCGTTCAAAATGGTTGGGACAAATTGCCAATCTGTATGGCTAAAACTCAGTATAGTTTTTCAGACAATCCAAATTCACTTGGAGCACCTGAAAACTTTGAAATTACTATTCGTGAATTGGTACCAAAATTAGGTGCAGGTTTTATCGTTGCCCTAACTGGAGACGTGATGACTATGCCAGGTCTTCCAAAACGTCCAGCAGCCCTCAATATGGATGTTGAAAGTGACGGAACAGTTTTAGGCTTGTTCTAGTAGTTTAATTGAATTCAAATGAGTTTGGAAACACTATCCAAGCTCATTTTTTATCTAGATATAAGGAGTTGCCTTCTACACGTAACCAGTCTAGGTAAAGATATTTTCCCTGATTTCTGATATAATAGAAATATTGACTTCAAGAGTAAGGAAGAGAAGATGAACGCATTATTGAATGGAATGAATGACCGTCAGGCTGAGGCGGTGCAAACGACAGAAGGTCCCTTGTTAATTATGGCGGGGGCTGGTTCTGGAAAGACCCGTGTTTTGACCCACCGTATCGCTTATTTGATTGATGAAAAGTTAGTCAATCCTTGGAATATCTTGGCCATTACCTTTACTAACAAGGCTGCGCGTGAGATGAAGGAGCGTGCTTATAGCCTCAATCCAGCCACTCAGGACTGTTTGGTTGCGACCTTCCATTCCATGTGTGTTCGTATTCTGCGTCGCGATGCGGACCATATTGGCTACAACCGCAATTTTACTATTGTCGATCCAGGGGAGCAGCGAACTCTCATGAAACGGATTCTTAAGCAGTTGAACCTGGATCCGAAAAAATGGAATGAACGGAGCATCTTAGGGACTATTTCCAATGCTAAGAATGATTTGATTGATGATGTGGCTTATACTGCCCAAGCTGGCGATATGTACACGCAAATCGTCTCCCAGTGTTACACTGCTTACCAAAAAGAATTGCGTCAGTCTGAGTCGGTTGACTTTGATGATTTGATTATGTTGACCCTGCGTCTTTTTGATCAAAATCCTGATGTTTTGACTTACTATCAACAGAAATTCCAGTACATCCACGTTGATGAGTATCAGGATACCAACCATGCCCAGTATCAGTTAGTCAAACTTCTAGCTTCACGTTTTAAAAATATCTGTGTGGTTGGGGATGCGGATCAGTCTATCTATGGTTGGCGTGGTGCTGATATGCAGAATATCTTGGACTTTGAGAAGGATTATCCTCAAGCCAAGGTTGTTTTGTTGGAGGAGAATTACCGTTCAACTAAAACTATTCTGCAAGCGGCCAACGAGGTCATTAAAAACAATAAAAACCGCCGTCCTAAGAATCTCTGGACACAAAATGCTGATGGAGAGCAAATCGTTTACTATCGTGCTAATGATGAGCTTGATGAAGCTGTCTTTGTAGCAAAATCCATTGATGAACTTGGTCGCAGTCAAAACTTCCTTCACAAGGATTTTGCAGTTCTCTATCGGACTAATGCGCAATCTCGTACTATTGAGGAAGCCTTGCTCAAGTCCAATATTCCTTATACTATGGTTGGTGGGACTAAGTTCTACAGCCGTAAGGAAATTCGTGATATTATTGCTTACCTCAACCTCATTGCTAATTTGAGTGACAATATTAGTTTTGAGCGTATTATTAACGAGCCTAAACGTGGAATTGGGCCAGGCACGGTTGAGAAAATCCGTGATTTTGCGAATCTGCAAAACATGTCTATGCTAGATGCTTCTGCAAATATCATGTTATCTGGTATCAAGGGTAAAGCAGCCCAGTCTATCTGGGATTTTGCCAATATGGTTCTAGATTTGCGCGAGCAACTGGACCAGTTAAGCATTACTGAGTTAGTTGAGTCCATCCTAGAAAAAACAGCTTACGTCGATATTCTTAATGCCCAAGCGACTCTAGAAAGCAAGGCTCGGGTTGAAAATATCGAAGAGTTCCTTTCTGTGACGAAAAATTTTGACGACACCTCTGATGTGTCAGAAGAAGAAACTGGTCTGGACAAATTGAGTCGTTTCTTAAATGACTTGGCCTTGATTGCCGACACAGATTCAGGTAGTCAGGAGACATCAGAAGTGACTTTGATGACCCTGCATGCTGCCAAAGGTCTCGAGTTTCCAGTTGTCTTTTTGATTGGGATGGAAGAAAATGTCTTTCCGCTTAGTCGTGCGGCTGAAGATCCAGATGAATTAGAAGAAGAACGCCGTCTGGCCTATGTGGGAATTACGCGTGCAGAGAAAATTCTCTATCTGACCAATGCCAACTCGCGCCTGCTTTTCGGTCGTACCAACTATAACCGTCCGACTCGTTTTATTAACGAAATTAGTTCAGACTTGCTTGAGTATCAAGGATTGGCCCGTCCAGCCAATACAAGCTTTAAGGCATCTTATAGCAGTGGTGGCCTTGCCTTCGGTCAAGGTATGAGTCTTGCCCAGGCTCTTCAAGACCGTAAACGCGGTGTGGCACCGAAAACTATTCAGTCAAGCGGTCTCCCATTTGGCCAATTTACAGCTGGTGCAAAATCAGCATCAAGCGAGGCAAATTGGTCCATTGGTGATGTTGCTTTCCACAAGAAATGGGGAGAGGGAACTGTTCTGGAAGTTTCAGGTAGCGGTGCTACGCAGGAATTGAAAATCAATTTCCCAGAAGTTGGTTTGAAAAAACTTTTAGCTAGTGTAGCCCCAATTGAGAAAAAAATCTAATTTTTCATCCTTCTCACGAATAATAAAGTGAGGAGGATTTTTATGTACAGTATTTCATTCCAAGAAGATTCACTATTGCCAAGAGAAAGACTTGCCCAAGAAGGAGTGGAAGCGCTCAGTAACCAAGAGTTGCTAGCTATTCTACTCAGAACAGGAACACGTCAGTCTAGTGTTTTTGAAATTGCCCAGAAAGTCTTGAACAATCTTTCAAGCCTAACGGATTTGAAAAAAATGACCCTGCAGGAATTGCAGAGTCTATCTGGTATCGGCCGTGTTAAGGCAATAGAATTACAAGCTATGATTGAGCTGGGCCATCGTATTCACAAACACGAAACCCTTGAGATGGAAAGTATTCTCAGTAGCCAAAAACTGGCCAAGAAGATGCAACAGGAATTGGGCCATAAAAAACAAGAGCACCTGGTGGCGCTCTATCTCAATACTCAAAATCAAATCATCCATCAACAGACCATTTTTATCGGCTCAGCTACTCGTAGTATTGCTGAACCAAGAGAGATTCTTCACTATGCAATCAAGCATATGGCGACTTCTCTCATCTTGGTCCACAATCATCCTTCAGGAGCGGTAGCCCCTAGCCGAAATGATGATCATGTCACTAAACTTGTCAAGGAAGCCTGCGATCTGATGGGAATTGTTCTCTTGGACCATTTGATTGTCTCTCACTCCAGTTATTTTAGTTATCGTGAAAAGACGGATTTAATCTAAAGTTCATTAACGACATAGTCAAAGAGTTTTTTATCTTTGGGACGATTTCCAAATAGAAATTCTGGGTGCCATTGGACTCCGAGAAAGGCGACATCATCTGTACTCATGATAGCTTCAATGATACCATCCTTAGGATCATGAGCCGCAATCTTTAAGTTGGGAGCTAAATCCTTGATACTTTGGTGGTGGAAGGAGTTGATATGGGAGATTTCTCCATAGATTTCTCGAAGAACAGTATCTGGTTCGGTTACCAAGCGCTGGGTTGTGTACTCGGCAGAACAATCCTGCCAGTGGTCTTCGATATCTTGATACAGAGTTCCACCCATGGCAACGTTAAAAAGCTGAGTACCACGGCAGACAGAGAAAATCGGTTTTTTCTGTTTAATAGCTTCCTTGATGAGGGCCAGTTCGAAGATATCTCTTTGAAGGTGGTAGTCATCGCTGTCAATGGTTTTTGGTTCACCATAGAATTTTGGATCAACGTTTTGCCCACCTGTCAAGATGAGCTTGTCAATCATACTGATGTAGTGGCTAGCCATTTCTTGATCACCAATCGGTAGGATGATGGGAATCCCTCCGGCGTCTTTAACGCCTTCCACAAAGCCTTTTGCTGCGTAGCTCATCATGATGTCATCATCTGGATGAGTTTTTTCGTTTCCTGTAATCCCAATAACTGGTTTTTTCATAAAATGATTTTCGCTTTCTAATCCTCTTTTCGCATGAAATAGAGGAGGGTTTGGAGTTCACTTGTCAAATCGACATATTGAACGACCACGTCTTTTGGTAAATGCAGATGGACTGGTGAAAAACTGAGAATTCCTTTCACGCCAGCATCCACCAAGAGCTTGGCAACCTCTTGTGACTTGACGCTGGGGACAGTTAGGATAGCAGTCTTCACATCAGCATCCTTGATTTTGTCCTTGATTTGGGAAATTCCGTAAATAGGAATCCCATCAGGAGTTTGGGTACCGACTTCAGGATGGTCATCTAGGTCAAAGGCCATGATAATCTTCATCTTGTTGCGCTCATGGAAGCGGTAGTGGAGAAGAGCGTGGCCCATATTTCCAATACCAACCAGCATGACATTGGTAATAGAGTTATCATTGAGTAAATCGGCAAAAAACGTCATCAGTTTTTTGACATCATAGCCAAAACCACGACGACCTAGTTCACCAAAATAGGAAAAATCACGACGTACGGTCGCTGAATCAATCCCAATAGCCTCTGCAATTTGTTTGGAGTTGGCACGTTCAATCTTTTCTGCATGAAATCTCTTAAAAATTCGATAGTAGAGAGAGAGTCTTTTCGCTGTAGCTTTTGGAATAGCAGACTGTTTATCTTTCACAAAATCACAACCTTTCTATTCTTCTATTTTATAGAAACATTGTGAAAAAATCAACAAAAATAAGAAAAAACTAAGAAAAATCTTAGTTTTGATGTAAAAAATCTGCATGTGATAGAAAACGGTAGAGGCCTCCGACCAGGCCTTGATAAACTTCTTGGCCCTTAAAGGTCAAAGAAGTCACATAAAGTGTATCTGGTAGAGTCACACAGCCTGACAAAGCCAGCATGAGTGCCTCATAATCTTCGTACTTGAGAGTCCGCTCTACATGATAGCTATCCTTATAGGTTAGTTCAAACATATGGGACCTATCTTTCAGATTTTGTAAAGACACCACGTTCTACCAAGCTATCCATGAGGAAGTAGAATTTTTCCTGATGAATGTGGTGGTCTTCTGATTTGAAAATATCAACTAAACGTAGTCCGAACTTGTCAGTGATATTGATTTTAGCACCTGTAAGTTCCTTGTTAATGATGATTTTGAGTTGGAAGCCTTCACCGCTGTTTGGTACCTTTTCAAGTAGGCGAGTCAGTTCATAGTTACCAACCTTAGTCTCAAAAAATGTGTTGTCCTTAAGGGTGAATTTCTTAACAGACGGGCTAAGAGTGTAGTCGTAACGACAATTTTTTAACTGAATGGTTTTTTCAAATGCCATATGGCTAACCTCCGATAATTTCTTTTAAGGCTTTTGCGAGGGTTTGTAGGTCTTCAATAGTATTTTGTGGGGATAAACTGATGCGAACGGATTCCTTCAAGCGTTCTGAATTTGCCCCGTACATGGCTTCAAGAACATGGCTGGATTGGACAATACCTGCTGTACACGCTGAACCAGTAGAGATAGAAATTCCAGCTAAATCTAGACGAAGAAGTAAGAGGTCGTTTTTCTGCCCAGGAAATCCAATATTGAGAACATAAGGGAGATGATCTTGTCCCCTATTCAAATAATACTGAACTCCCTCAAGCTCCGCAAGAAAAGCAGTTTCTAGATTTTGTACATGTTGGAAATGTTCTTCTTGTTTTTCTAGGTCTTCTTTTAGGGCTGCAACCATGCTAACAATAGCGGCTAGATTTTCAGTCCCTGCACGTTTTTTCTGTTCTTGGTCTCCGCCATGAAGATAGGAATCAAAGTCCATACTAGATGCGTAGAGGAAGCCGATTCCCTTAGGACCATGGAACTTGTGGGCAGAAGCAGTGAGAAAATCAATGCCCAATTCTTCTGGATGAATAGGGATTTTTCCAATTGCCTGTACTGCATCAACATGATAGGCAGCTGGATGTTGCTTGAGTATTTGGCCAATTTCAGCAATGGGAAGTAGGTTTCCTGTCTCATTATTGGCAAACATGGTAGAAACCAAAATCGTATCGTCACGTAAGGCCTCTTGAATTTGCTGGGCTGTGATCTCTTGATTTTCTGGCTGGATAATGGTTGCTTCAAACCCAAAGTGTTGAACCAAGTAATCAATTGTTTCAAGGACAGCATGGTGCTCAATGGCAGTTGTGATGATATGTTTTCCTTGTTCTTGGTGACGAAGGCAGTAGCCAATGATAGCAGTATTGTTGCCTTCGGTCCCACCAGAAGTGAAAAAGATATGTTGAGGTTTTGTCTCTAGTAATTGAGCTAGTTCCTGACGGGCCTCTCTCAAGAGTTTGCCAGCTTGACGACCATGACCATGGATACTAGATGGATTGCCATGGGTTTCTTGCATAACCTTAGTCATAGCTGAAATAGCAACTGCTGACATGGGAGTCGTCGCAGCATTGTCCAAATAAATCAAAGAATCACCTTATTTCTTTTTGTTGTAGGCAAAGAGTGGGCTGACTGGTTTTCTTTCGTGAATACGGACGATAGCATCACCAATTAACTCACTAGCAGTAATGTAGCATACGTTTTTAGGAGTTTTTTCTTTTGTTGCTACTGAATCAGTCACAAGAATTTCTTTAATATTAGTATTATCAAGAAGTTCAGAAGCTCCTTCGACGAAGAGGCCGTGGCTAGAAACAGCATAAATTTCTGTAGCCCCTTCACGTTCAACGATTTTAGCAGCTTCAGAGAAGGTACGTCCTGTATTTAAAATGTCATCAATCAAAATGGCTTTTTTACCTTCCACATCACCGATAATATAACCTTCGTTGCGAGTTGCATCGTCTTGAGGGTAGTCGATAATGGCGATAGGAGCATCAAGATATTCAGCCAAGCTACGAGCACGTTTTACACCTGAATTTTTAGGGCTAACGACAACAACATCTGAACCAAGTAGACCCTTATCGCAATAATGTTTTGCAAATAGGGGAACTGTGTAGAGGTTGTCAACGGGAATATCAAAGAAACCTTGAACCTGAACAGCATGTAAATCAAGCGTAAGGACACGGTCAACCCCAGCCTTAACCAGCATATTAGCAACTAGTTTAGCTGTAAGTGGCTCACGAGGTGAAGCGATACGGTCTTGACGTGCATAACCAAAATATGGAAGGACAACGTTGATACTGTGGGCACTTGCGCGCACACAAGCATCGACCATGATTAACAATTCCATTAGGTGGTTGTTAACTGGGAAACTTGTAGACTGGATGATGTAAACATCATAACCACGGACACTTTCTTCGATATTTACTTGGATTTCTCCATCTGAAAATTGACGTGATGATAGTTTTCCAAGTGGGACACCAACAGCTTGGGCAATTTTCTGTGCAATCTCTTGGTTAGAGTTGAGTGCGAAAAGTTTCATGTTTTTTCTATCTGACATTATAGACCGTCCTCTGTAAACTTTTTAAATCCTAGCTATATCTGCCTAGCCTATATGAACTGGGATTTTTGTATTTTATCTTTTCTATTTTACCAAAAAATGGAGATTATTTCAGCTATTTTTCATGCTTTTGACAAATCGAACCAATTTTGATGGAGCTTTTTGATAAGCAATCTGATTTTCCTCTAAAAATTGTTGGAAATCCTGTTTGCCTTGCTCGTGATTTTCCACCTCAAGCTCTAATTCGTAATCCGTAATATCAAAGTACTGACTTTCATCCAGTGCCATGAGACCGATAGCTGTTTGCATTTCATAGCGAAGCGTTGTTAGACAACCAAGAACCTGCCATTTTTTACTTTGGATACCATGTTTAGCCAATTCTTCCAGCACCAGTCCCTGAGGAAGCTCTTCCTTGCTCAGATAGTTTTCAGCATCTTTTAGGTGCAATTTTTGATTGTACTCCATGTTTCCAACACTTTGCGGGACTTTGAGTGTCAATTCAGCCAAGTCTTCAAAGGTTCGAATACGCATAGCGACTTTCTTTTCTCGTAGTTCAAAATCAGGCGTGTCGATGTAGTAATTTTTTTGAAGAACAGGAGTAACACCAGTGAACTGGTCTTTTAGACGATCATATTCATCTTTTTTCAATAGTGTTTTCAATTCAATTTCTAAATGTTTCATTTTTCTTACCTTTTCTTTATCTATGAAAGCGGATTATATGATATAATAGCTTTGTATTTATTGTATATAAATCTGGAGAAAAAATCAAAGATATTTTTGAAGGATAATATGAGAACAAGGGAGAATATATGACCTTAGAATGGGAAGAATTTCTAGATCCTTACATTCAAGCTGTTGGTGAGTTAAAGATTAAACTACGTGGTATTCGGAAGCAATATCGTAAGCAAAATAAGCATTCTCCGATTGAGTTTGTGACTGGTCGAGTTAAGCCAATTGAAAGTATCAAGGAAAAAATGGCTCGACGCGGTATTACTTATGCGACCTTAGAACACGATTTACAGGATATTGCTGGTTTGCGTGTGATGGTCCAGTTTGTAGATGATGTCCAAGAAGTTGTGGCTATTTTGCGCAAGCGTCAGGATATGCGGATCATACAGGAGCGAGATTACATTACTCATCGAAAAGCCTCAGGCTATCGTTCCTATCACGTGGTAGTAGAATATACGGTTGATACTATCAATGGAGCCAAGACCATTTTGGCAGAAATTCAAATTCGTACTTTGGCCATGAATTTCTGGGCAACAATAGAACATTCTCTCAACTACAAGTACCAAGGGGATTTCCCAGAGGAGATAAAGAAGCGACTGGAAATTACAGCCAAGATTGCCCATCAGCTAGATGAAGAAATGGGTAAAATTCGTGATGATATTCAAGAAGCTCAGGCACTTTTTGATCCTTTGAGTAGAAAATTAAATGATGGTGTAGGAAACAGTGACGATACAGATGAAGAATACAGGTAAAAGAATTGACCTGATAGCTAATAGAAAACCGCAGAGTCAAAGGGTTTTGTATGAATTGCGAGATCATTTGAAGAGAAATCAGTTTATACTCAATGATACCAATCCAGATATCGTTATTTCCATTGGTGGGGATGGCATGCTCTTGTCGGCCTTTCATAAGTACGAAAACCAGCTTGACAAGGTACGCTTTATCGGTGTTCACACTGGACATTTGGGCTTCTATACGGACTACCGTGATTTTGAGTTGGATAAGCTAGTGACTAATTTGCAGCTAGATACAGGAGCAAGAGTCTCTTACCCAGTTCTGAATGTGAAGATCTTTCTTGAAAATGGTGAAGTGAAGATTTTTAGAGCGTTAAATGAAGCCAGCATCCGCAGATCTGATCGAACTATGGTGGCGGATGTTGTAATCAACGGTGTTCCTTTTGAACGCTTTCGTGGAGATGGGCTAACAGTTTCGACACCGACTGGTAGTACAGCCTATAACAAGTCGCTTGGTGGAGCTGTTTTACACCCTACCATTGAAGCTCTTCAGTTGACGGAAATTGCCAGCCTTAATAATCGTGTCTATCGAACGCTGGGCTCTTCCATTATTGTTCCTAAGAAGGATAAGATTGAACTCATTCCAACGAGAAACGATTATCATACCATTTCGGTGGATAATAGTGTGTATTCTTTCCGCAATATCGAGCGTATTGAGTATCAAATCGACCATCATAAGATTCATTTTGTCGCTACACCGAGTCACACCAGTTTCTGGAATCGTGTTAAGGATGCTTTCATCGGTGAGGTGGATGAATGAGGTTTGAATTTATCGCAGATGAGCATGTCAAAGTTAAGACTTTTTTGAAAAAGCACGAGGTTTCTAAAGGACTTTTGGCCAAGATTAAGTTTCGAGGTGGGGCTATTCTGGTCAATGATCAACCACAAAATGCGACGTATCTATTGGATATTGGAGATCGTGTTACCATTGACATTCCCGCTGAGGAAGGTTTTGAAACCTTGGAGGCTATCGAGAGACCATTAGATATTCTCTATGAGGATGACCATTTTCTAGTCTTAAATAAACCCTATGGAGTGGCTTCTATTCCTAGTGTCAATCACTCTAATACCATTGCCAATTTTATCAAGGGTTACTATGTCAAGCAAAATTATGAAAATCAGCAGGTTCACATTGTGACCCGGCTTGATAGGGACACTTCTGGCTTGATGCTTTTTGCCAAGCACGGTTATGCCCATGCACGATTGGACAAGCAGTTGCAGAAGAAATCTATCGAGAAACGCTACTTTGCTTTGGTTAAGGGAGATGGACATTTGGAGACAGAGGGAGAAATTATTGCACCGATTGCGCGTGATGAAGACTCCATTATCACTAGACGAGTGGCTAAAGGCGGAAAGTATGCCCATACATCATATAAGATTGTAGCCTCTTATGGGAATATTCACTTGGTTGACATTCGCCTGCATACTGGACGTACCCACCAAATCCGAGTCCACTTTTCTCATATTGGTTTTCCTTTGTTGGGAGATGACTTGTATGGAGGTAGTCTGGACGACGGCATCCAACGTCAGGCACTGCATTGTCATTACCTATCCTTTTATCATCCTTTTCTAGAGCAAGACTTGCAGTTACAAAGTCCCTTGCCGGATGATTTTAGCAACCTAATTACCCAGTTATCAACTAATACTCTATAATAAAGTAATTCAGAGTATAATTTATTTTTTAAAGGAGAAAACTCATGGAAGTTTTTGAAAGTCTCAAAGCCAACCTTATTGGTAAAAATGCTCGTATCGTTCTCCCTGAAGGGGAAGAGCCTCGTATTCTTCAAGCGACTAAACGCTTGGTAAAAGAAACAGAAGTAATTCCTGTTTTGCTGGGAAATCCTGAAAAAATTAAAATTTATCTTGAAATTGAAGGTATTGAAGATGGTTATGAAGTCATTGACCCTCAACACTATCCTCAATTTGAAGAAATGGTCGCTGCTTTGGTAGAGCGCCGTAAGGGCAAAATGTCTGAAGAAGATGCACGCAAGGTTTTGGTTGAAGATGTCAACTACTTTGGTGTTATGTTAGTTTACCTGGGCTTGGTTGATGGAATGGTGTCTGGAGCAATTCACTCAACAGCTTCAACAGTTCGCCCAGCCCTTCAAATTATCAAAACTCGTCCAAATGTAACGCGTACTTCAGGTGCCTTCCTCATGGTTCGTGGTACGGAACGTTACCTATTTGGTGACTGTGCTATCAATATCAATCCTGATGCAGAAGCCTTGGCTGAAATTGCCATCAACTCAGCAATCACAGCTAAGATGTTTGGCATCGAACCTAAAATTGCTATGCTAAGCTATTCTACTAAAGGTTCAGGGTTTGGTGAAAGCGTTGACAAGGTCGTTGAAGCTACTAAAATTGCTCACGACTTGCGTCCTGACCTTGAAATCGATGGTGAGTTGCAATTTGATGCGGCCTTTGTTCCAGAAACTGCAGCTTTGAAAGCTCCTGGAAGTACAGTAGCTGGTCAAGCAAATGTCTTCATCTTCCCAGGTATCGAGGCAGGAAATATTGGTTACAAGATGGCCGAACGTCTTGGTGGCTTTGCGGCAGTAGGACCTGTTTTGCAAGGTTTGAACAAGCCAGTTAACGACCTTTCTCGTGGATGTAATGCAGATGATGTGTACAAGTTGACCCTTATCACAGCAGCTCAAGCAGTTCATCAATAAAGAGAAGTTGGACTAAATAAGTATTTATAATCAAAAAACGAGTCTGGGACAAACAGATTTTGATTTTAGAAATTCTTTATTATAAAATTTAAAAATCGATATATTAGACAAAAAAGCGAACAAGACAGAAATCTGAGTGTCAGATAACTCGTTTTGTTCGCTTTTTATATTTAAGGTTAGACTTTTGTCCCAGACTCGCTTTATTATGAAAAAAGTTTATTAGATCTTATACTCATACTCAATGAAAATCAAAGAGCAAACTAGGAAGCTAGTCGCAGGTTGATCACAACATTGTTTTGAGGTTGCAGATATAGAGCTGACGCGGTTTGAAGAGATTTTCGAAGAGTATTATTCCGGTATCGGATGTTGTCATTCAGACTTTGTTTTGATGTGAACTATGATTGAAACTAGTTTCAAATAATTTAGAACTTTTAACTATTTTTGAAAGTAGAATCTATTGTCCATTGTGAAGTCTAAAACTGAAAATATTTATTATATAATAAGGTTAAGATAAAATATGAAAGGAGTAAAATGTCTTTCATGACGTATTGCAAAGTTGAACTTTACGCTATGCAAGATTGTTTAAATTAAAAATAATGGAAATTCCCATTAAATAGTTTAGTTTCTTTTGGAATTGCCTAGTCCTAGTGGCTAAAAGTTTTAAGCCAAAAAGAAAGCGCTTTACCTAATTAGAAAATGAGAGGGAAAATATGAATCAGAGACATTTTGATAGAAAACAACGATACGGAATTCGGAAATTTGCAGTAGGGGCAGCTTCAGTAGTGATTGGAGCGGTTGTTTTTGGTGCTACACCTGCTTTGGCTCAAGAGGCACCATCAACAAGTGGTGAAACAGCAGGGCAATCTTTGCCAGAATTGCCTAAGGAAGTAGAGACAGGAAATCTGACGAATCTCGATAAGGAACTCGCAGACAAATTGGCAACAGCAACGGATAAGGGAACTGAAGTGAGCCGTGAAGACTTGCAAGCAAATCCAGGGTCTGAAAAACCAGCAGAAGCATCAAACGAAAATCCAGCTACAGAGAGTGAAGACAAAGAAGAAGTTGGAAACATTCCGCGTGATTTTTATGCCAGAGAGTTGGAAAATGTCAATACTGTTATAGAGAAAGAAGATGTTGAAACCAATCCTTCAAACGGGCAAAGAGTTGATATGAAGGAGGAGCTCGACAAGCTTAAAAAACTTCAAAATGCGACCATTCATATGGAGTTTAAGCCAGATGCATCTGCTCCACGTTTTTACAACCTCTTTTCAGTTTCTAGTGATACCAAAGTAAATGAATACTTCACCATGGCCATTCTTGATAACACAGCTATCATTGAAGGTCGGGATGCTAATGGAAACCAATTTTATGGTGATTATAAAAATGCTCCTTTGAAGATTAAACCAGGTCAGTGGAATTCTGTAACCTTTACAGTTGAAAGACCCAATGCAGACCAACCAAATGGTAAGGTGCGCCTCTACGTAAATGGTGTCTTGTCACGTACAAGTCCTCAATCTGGTCGTTTCATCCAAGATATGCCAGATGTCAACCATGTGCAAATCGGTACAACCAAACGTACAGGCAAAAACTTCTGGGGCGCTAATCTTAAAGTCCGTAATCTAACGGTTTATGATCGTACCCTTTCACCAGAAGAAGTAAAAAAACGTAGTCAGCTCTTTGAAAGAGGAGAGTTGGAGAAGAAGCTTCCTGAAGGAGCAGAAGTTACTGATAAACTGGATGTTTTTGAAGGTGGTGAGAACCGCAAGCCAAATAAAGATGGTATTGCAAGCTATCGTATTCCAGCCCTGCTGAAAACGGATAAGGGAACCTTGATTGCTGGTGCAGATGAGAGACGCTTGCATCACTCTGACTGGGGCGATATCGGTATGGTTGTTCGTCGTAGTGATGATAAGGGCAAAACATGGGGAGATAGAATCGTCATCTCAAATCCTCGTGATAATGAGAATGCCAGAAGAGCTCATGCGGGATCACCAGTTAACATTGACATGGCCCTAGTCCAAGATCCGAAAACTAAGCGAATCTTCTCTATTTTTGATATGTTTGTAGAAGGTGAAGCAGTTAGAGATTTGCCAGGAAAAGCACCGCAAGCCTATGAGCAAATTGGGGATAAGGTTTACCAAATTCTGTACAAAAAAGGTGAAGCAGGACATTATACAATCCGTGAAAATGGTGAGATCTTTGACCCTGAAAATAGAAAGACAGAATACCGTGTTGTAGTCGATCCTAAGAAACCAGCCTATAGTGATAAGGGTGATTTGTATAAAGGTGAAGAACTGATTGGTAATGTCTACTTCGATTATAGCGACAAGAATATCTTTAGAGTTTCAAACACCAACTATCTCTGGATGTCTTATAGTGATGACGATGGAAAAACTTGGTCTGCACCAAAAGATATTACATACGGTATTCGTAAGGACTGGATGCATTTCTTAGGAACAGGACCTGGTACAGGTATTGCCTTGCACTCAGGACCTCATAAAGGACGTCTTGTTATCCCTGCCTACACTACAAATAATGTATCCTACCTAGGTGGTTCTCAGTCTTCGCGCGTCATTTACTCAGATGATCATGGTGAAACTTGGCATGCAGGTGAGGCAGTCAATGATAATCGTCCAATAGGTAATCAAACAATTCACTCTTCAACTATGAATAATCCAGGTGCTCAAAATACGGAGTCAACCGTTGTGCAATTGAATAATGGAGATCTCAAACTCTTCATGCGCGGATTGACAGGTGATCTTCAAGTTGCTACAAGTAAAGATGGTGGAGCAACTTGGGAAAAAGATGTGAAGCGCTATGCGGATGTCAAAGATGTCTATGTTCAAATGTCAGCTATTCATACTGTGCAAGAAGGTAAGGAATATATTATCCTCAGTAATGCAGGTGGACCTGGACGATACAATGGTTTGGTGCACGTAGCACGTGTGGAAGCGAATGGGGATCTAACTTGGATCAAGCACAATCCAATTCAAAGTGGTAAATTTGCTTATAACTCCTTACAAGATCTTGGAAATGGTGAATTTGGTTTGCTTTATGAGCATGCAACTGCCACTCAAAATGAATATACCTTGTCTTATAAGAAATTCAACTGGGATTTCTTAAGTAAGGATGGGATTGCTCCAACGAAAGCAACTGTGAAAAATGCTGTAGAGATGAGCAAAAATGTCATCGCTTTAGAATTCGATTCTGAAGTTTTGGTGAATCAGCCACCAGTTCTTAAATTGGCAAATGGAAATTTTGCGACCTTCTTGACTCAGTACGATTCAAAAACATTGCTATTTGCAGCTAGCAAGGAAGATATTGGTCAGGAAATTACAGAAATCATTGATGGTGCAATTGAGAGCATGCATAATTTGCCTGTAAGTCTTGAAGGTGCAGGAGTTCCTGGTGGAAAAAATGGTGCAAAAGCAGCAATTCATGAAGTTCCAGAGTTCACAGGTGCAGTCAATGGTGAAGGTACAGTTCATGAGGATCCAGCCTTTGAAGGTGGCATCAACGGTGAGGAAGCAGCCGTTCATGATGTGCCAGACTTCTCAGGTGGTGTGAACGGTGAAGTAGCCGCTATTCATGAAGTTCCAGAGTTCACAGGTGGTATCAACGGCGAAGAAGCAGCTAAATTAGAA